>CAYTZF010000289.1:0-7692 GCA_964442265.1 uncultured Sideroxydans sp. | reverse complement strand
TCCGTCTCCTTGATCTGATTGGGGACATCCCCCGCGATCAAGGATCGGAGATTTCTACGTTACGTGCAGCAAGCTGAAGTGGTGGGCTGAAGCAGAATGCGGCGGGATCGGAGCGCCACCGCGTAGCGGTTTAGTTCAACGGCAAGATGCGGTCACCGTAGAGTTCCACCAGCAACCTATCTAACGTGTCGGCCAATGCATCTTTTCGCCGGCCAGTCGGCATCGCATTGACGCCAAACAGCAGTTCGGCCAGCGTCACGCTGGGCAAGAAAAGCGTTTCAGCCGCCTGTCGATTCAGCCAGTCCAGAACGGCCGGATGCGCTGATGGTTTCATCGCTTCGGAAACAACATTGGTATCGAGAACGATCATTCAAACCTCATCGGTTCGGCCGGGGTCTTGTCTCGGGTCTGGTTAATGTGCTCGGCTTCGGCATCCGTAAGTCCGACGCTGCGACCAATCCCGGCCAAGCGGGCAGCAACGCGCCGCCGACTTGAAACCTCTGCCGAATGTGCGCTTGGTCTTTTTGACTTTCTCCCCGGATAAATGTCTGGGAGAAAGTCGAAGTCAAACGTTGTATCGATTTTTCGGAAGGGCGTTGTTTGCTAAAGAGGATCCCCTTTGGGGGCGTCCCTTTCATAGAGCCCCCTGTTAAGTTGAGTGCGAAACCCTAAAGCAGTCTCAACGGTTGAGCAGTTCAGCGGCCGCTCGCTTGCCCAACCCCCTCAAGGTCACGATCCTTTCCATTTGCACAGGTCGCGGACTCGACTTTCCCGCTTCCCAACTGTAGATGGTTTGTGCTGACCTTGGTGTGAATTGGTGGAATATTTACGCATTCTTCACCAGTGCGGCATAATCCGACCATCTGAGCCGAAGGATTCACCCCATGCAAGCAACTATAACAGTACACATTCAGGTCGTTATGATGGGCAACGATAGGGGGCTGGGGGTAAGTTTGGAGGTGGCTCA
This sequence comes from uncultured Sideroxydans sp., assembly GCA_964442265.1. Classification (GTDB taxonomy): domain Bacteria; phylum Pseudomonadota; class Gammaproteobacteria; order Burkholderiales; family Gallionellaceae; genus Sideroxyarcus. Next base: position 6,725 of record CAYTZF010000289.1, on the reverse strand, counting down.
AGTGTTGCAGACTGGCGATAATCAGTATCCACGCCACTCTTCGCGACCTATTCGGTAGTAATCGCGCTACCAATTCCTCTATCTTCCCTTGTTCTACCCAGAAATGCCATGTTCACTTTGAGCTTGCATGGAGAAGAAGGCACCCAGCCCCTGTTGCAGTCGGGCCATTCCTATTGCCTTGTCGTACGTTCCGAATCCCAGCGCGCGGTCCTGCTGGAAAATCTCGGCGCACAGTCCGGTGTGGTCATCGTGCCGCACAACGGCGGCTTGATCAGCAATCTGTCAGTGTGGGAAAACATCATGCTGCCGTTGCAGTATCACGCGATCGAAGTGGCGGGGACGCCGCAGGATGCAGTTCTGCATCTGCTTCTCCAGTGCGGTTTGGCGGACGAGGCGGCGGTATCCGGACTGTTGTTCAAACGTCCCGATAATCTCAGTCTGCTGGAAAAACGCACGGTGGGCTTTGTGCGCGCGATGCTGATGCGCCCGGAATTGATCATTTACGATGCACTGAACGAAAGTTTGTCGCACAAGGAATTGTTGCGGATGGCCAGATTCGACCGGGTATTCCGTTTATACTTTCCGTTCAGAACCTCGGCATTGGTGAGTTTTGACGAGTATCGCGACAAGGATAATCCAAAGTATCTTGTGATCCAGCTCTGAACACGACATGAAGCTCCCCTACCAACATAAACTTTCAAATATTGAACAGCGCACCCGGCGTTTCATGCTGGGCGCGCTGGCATTGATGGCGGCGGTGCTGATTCTGATCGCGTTTAGCCAGAATTATTTCAGCCGCAGCACATCGATCTATTTCATTGCTTCCAATGCGCAGGGTTTGAACCCTGGAATGGCGGTCAAGTTTGTCGGATTCAAGGTGGGCAGTGTGCAGGATATCGCCATGGAGCCGAATGCGACGGTGCGGGTCAGGCTGTCGCTAAACAATGAATATGTACATCTGATCGGACAGGATGCCAGGGCGCGACTCATCAAGGAGGCGCTGGTGGGCGAGAGCGTGGTCGAGATTATTCCGGGTTCGGCCCAGGTGCGCCAAGTGACCGAGGGTAGCGTGCTGGAATTCGAGCGCGGGCAGGATGCGGGAACCGTGATGGAAAGTTTGGCTGCGCAGTTGCAGCCGATTTTGCAGGATATTCACCAGTTCACCGCCACCCTCAACCAACCGGACGGCGACGTGCAGCGCACACTCAAAAACCTGAACCAGGCGACCGGGGCGATGCGCGGGATGGTGGACCAGTTCACCCGTTTGGGCGCGAGCGGCAACCAAAAACTGGAGGGTACTTTTCTGAAGCTGGACCAGGCGCTGGATCGGGCCAATTCGAGTCTGGGAGAGCTGGACAAAGCCATTCCGCAACTGGTGCAAAAGGCGGATGCGACCCTGGCCAATGTGCACGATGCGTCGAACCTCATCCGGCAGGCGGTGCAGGATTCCGCCGGGGAAATTCCCTTGCTGGTGCATGACACGCACGGGCTGGTGCAGGATGGACAGCGCACGTTGGACGGGATGCAGCAGTCGTGGCCGTTGAACCGGATGATGCCGAAAACGGAGCCGCGGATGCTGCCGGCTGACGGCTTTGTGATCTCGCCGGAGCAGCCGTGATGCGCAGGTTTGGTTCATCTCTTGTTCTGGTTGGTCTTGTTCTGCTGGCGGGTTGCGGCCAGGTGGAGCCGCTGCGCAACGCGCGCCTGTTGCAGGCCGCCGAACTCAACCAGCGGGCCGGGGAGGCCTTCCGGCTTGCCGAATATCGCCTTGCGGCCAAACTTTATGAACGGGCGCTGCGCATCGATATTGCGCTCGAACAGGTCGAAGGAATCGCCATTGACACGCTGAATCTGGCCAGGGTGATGCAGGTGTCGGGCAACCCGGTGCGGGCGGGACAACTGCTCGACGGACTGCTAAATGACACGGCGTTGCAATACCCGCCGGTTTATCTGGCCCGGGCGGCGCTGCAACAATCCATGTTGCGTCTGGAACAGGATGATGCGGCGCAAGCCGCTGTCTGGGTGGACAAAGCGGCAGCCTTTTGCGGTAACGGGTGTGCCGACTACGGCGTGGTGGCGAACGTGCGGGCGATGATTGCGTTGCAGCGCGCCGATGCGGCGCCGGCGCTGGAGTGGAGCACGCGCGCGGTGAACGCAAATCGTGGTGTCCCCCTCGAACACGCGAATGCGTTGCGCGTGCAGGCATCGGCCCTGCTGTTGCAGGCCCAGCCCGAACAGGCGTTACGCAGGGCAAACGAAGCTTTGCAGATCGACAAGGCGCTGGGCTTGCCGCAAAAAATCCGCCAGGATTTGCTACTGCTGGCGCAGGCACACGCGCAACTGGGGCAAGCCGGGCAAGCGGCCCAAATGCGCGAGCGGGCGGCGCGCATTGCCGCCACGGCGCTAAAGTGAAACGGCGATGAAGGGGTTGCACCGACTGTTTGATCACCAAGGCGGCCTGCTGCAGGGGCTGGGGGTTTGTCTGCTGTTCGCCCTTGCGGTGCATTACTCCCACCTGGGCGAGCGTCTGGATTTGCGCATACTGGACCGGCAGTTCGTGCTGTTGCAGGATTTTGCGGCCCCTGTGCCGCAACACGATGCGGTGGTGGTTGGCATTGATGCGGCGGCTTTTGAAAGTTTGCCGGAGCCGTTTCAACTCTGGCATCCGCATCTGGGGAATTTTTTGCGCGCCATGGCCGCGGCTCGTCCGGCTGTGCTCGGACTGGATATTTCCATGCCCGAACGTTCCTATCAATTTCTCGTCCCGGGTTACGATCTGACGCTGTTGCAAGGCTTGCGGACATTGCAGGGGAACACCCCGCTGGTGCTGGCGCAACGGCCGGATGAGCGCGGTGCTTTCCGTCCGCTCCATCCGCCCTATGCCGCGCTTGCCGGAGAGGGGGCACAGGCATCTGCCACGCTGTGCGGCGACGCCGACGGCGTGGTGCGCCGCTTCGACCCGAATCTGTGCACGGTGAACGCGCAAGGCTTGACCTTGGCGGAAAAAATGGCGGCGCATCTGGATAAAAAAAATCACGCTACCGGCCTGGTGAATTTCGCCCTCGGTCGGCCGTTTGATTACGTGCCTTTTATGCGCGTGCTGGCGTGGCAGGCGCGCGGCGATGAGGCGCAACTGGCACAGACCTTCGGCGGCAAAGCGGTACTGCTGGGCGTGGTGGCCCCGTCGGGCGAGCGGGTGCGGGTGCCGCTTGCGCTGGCTGCTTGGATGCCATCCAGTCGGCGCCTGCCGGAAGTGGTGGTGCAAGCGCAGATTTTGCGTTCACTGCTCAATGGCGGTTTGATCCGGATTGCCTCCGCGCCTGCGGTGCTGTTGCTGATCCTGTTCGCGGCGCTGTTCTGGTTCGGGCGTTCCGGCTGGATCAAATTTGTTGTGCTGGCCATGATTCTTTTTCTGTTGTTACTGGTTTCAACCTGGCAACTGGGGCGGGGTTGGTATCTGCCGGTCGCGGGAATTTTGATTTCCGCCGTGTTTGCCTTTCTCGCACGTCTGCTGTTCGAGGCGGCCATGCAAATGCGCCAACGCAACCGGCTGCGCGGCATCTTTGGCGAGGATGCCGGGCGCGGGATGTTGCGCGACATCGCCGCGGGCCATCTCGACTCGGGCATGGAAGGCGCGCGCAGCAGGCTGGTCATTCTTTCCGCGCGCATCCATGGTTTTACACAGCGCAGTGAAAAGCAATCGCCTCAACAGGTGGTTGCCATCCTCAACGATTATTTTTCCGCCATGGCAGTGGCGATTTATCAGTGCGGGGGAAGGCCGGACAAGTTTTCCGGCGAAGGGTTGACGGCATTCTTTGGTGCGCCGCAAGCGCTGGAATGCCCGGAAAAAAACGCGCTGGAAGCGGCGCAGGAAATGCTGTTGCGTTTGCGCCAGATCAATGCGGGTTTGCGCGAGCAGAGCATCGAGCCGATCGAGATCGGCATCGCGCTGCATGCGGGCGAAGTGATCATCGGCCATGTCGGTTCCGCCACGCGGCGCGACTACACGATTATCGGCGAAGCTGCGGAGTTGGCCGTCCAACTGGAACCCCTGGGCGGGAGCCTGGGCTACCCGCTGGTGTGCACGGCGGAGGTGGCGCGGGCCGTGGAAAACAGCGGTGGCATGCATGACTGCGGCGAGCAGTCCGTCATGGGCAGGCGGCTTGCCGTGTTTGGCTGGAACCCGCCCTTGCTGGCACAGCCATGATGCCTGTGCTGTGGGCAAAATTCATCGCCTGGCTCAAGATGGAGCGTTTGCGCCGCACTGTCGCCGGGAGCCTGAAATTATTGTGGTATGCCTTTACCCACTTGCGCGTGCTGCGCATCGCGCCGGTCAACACGGTATTCCAGCGCCAATTGTTTTTTACCGGGGTCGAGGCGGTGCGCATCGTTGCGCTGTTCGGTTTGTTGAGCGGCGCGCTGGTGATTACCCAGATTACCTCGCTGGTTGGCGGTGACAGCGAGCTGACGGTGAAGATTCTGATCTGGACCGTGGTGCGCGAGGTCGGCCCGCTGTTTGCCGCCATTATTATCATCGCCCGCAGCAGTGGCGCGATCGCTTCCGAGCTGGCGCTGATGAGGACGCGCAACGAAATGACCAGCCTGCTGCGCATGGGTATCCCGCCGCAGGATTATCTGCTGGTGCCGCGCATTGCCGGCGTGACCCTTGCAGTTATCGCCCTGACCATTTACTTTCAGGTGGTTGCGATTGGCGGCGGTCTGGCGATCAGCGCGATGTTTCAGAACGTTGCTTATCTCGACCAGGTGGGGCGTTTTCTGCAAACCGTCAAACTGTCCGAGTTTGTCGTGGTCGGGGTGAAAGGTTGCCTGTTTGGTCTCGCCATCTCGGCCATCTCCTGCTACAACGGAATGCAGGCGCAATCGTCGGTGACTGAAGTGCCCAAGGCCGCGATCAAAGCCGTGCTGCAAAGCCTGATGCTGGTGTTTGTGCTGGACGCGCTGATCGCCTGGCTCGGCATGGCCGGGTGACTTGCGCTATACTGCGCGCCGCTTGCGCAAGGCGCGCAGGCGGATGTTTATTTTAAAGTGCGGCGATCGCCGCATTTGTTTTTAGCCGAGTGGAAAAGATGCCTGTCATTACCTTGCCTGATGGTTCGCAACGCAGTTTCCCCAACCCCGTGACCGTGGCGGAAGTCGCGCAAAGCATCGGCGCCGGTCTGGCGCGTGCCGCCCTGGCGGGCAGGGTGGACGGGAAGCTGGTGGATACTTCGCACCTGATTTCCGCCGATACCGGGCTGGCGATCATCACCGACAAGGATGCCGACGGCGTTGACCTGATCCGCCATTCCACCGCGCACCTGCTCGCTTATGCGGTGAAAGAACTGTTCCCCGAGGCGCAGGTGACCATCGGCCCGGTGATCGAGGACGGTTTCTTCTACGACTTTGCCTATTCGCGCCCGTTCACGCCGGAAGACCTGACCGCCATCGAGAAGCGCATGGCGGAACTGGCCAAACTGGATGTACCGGTTACGCGGCGCGTGTTGCCGCGCGACGAAGCGGTGGCCTATTTCAGCTCCATCGGCGAGAAATACAAGGCCGAGATCATTGCGTCGATTCCGCCCGATCAGGAAGTATCGTTATACAGCGAGGGTGAATTCACCGACCTGTGCCGCGGCCCGCATGTGCCGTCAACCGGCAAGCTCAAGGCTTTTAAGCTGATGAAGGTGGCGGGCGCCTACTGGCGCGGCGACTCGAAGAACGAAATGCTGCAACGCATCTACGGTACGGCCTGGGCAAAGAAGGAAGACCTTGACGCCTATCTGCACCGTCTGGAAGAGGCGGAGAAGCGCGACCATCGCAAACTGGGCAAGCAGCTCGACCTTTTCCACATGCAGGATGAAGCGCCGGGCATGGTGTTCTGGCATCCCAAGGGCTGGGCGATGTGGCAGGTGATCGAACAGTACATGCGCCGCGTTTACCTCGACAACGGCTATCAGGAAGTGCGCTGCCCGCAGATCATTGATCGCGTGTTGTGGGAAAAGTCCGGCCATTGGGAACACTACAAGGCCAACATGTTCACCACCGAGTCGGAAAAACACGACTACGCGATCAAACCGATGAACTGTCCCGGCCACGTGCAGGTGTTCAACGCCGATCTGCGTTCCTACCGCGAACTGCCGTTGCGCTATGGCGAATTCGGTTCCTGCCATCGCAATGAGCCGTCCGGCGGCCTGCACGGCCTGCTGCGGGTGCGCGGTTTCGTGCAGGACGATGGCCACATCTTTTGTACCGAAGCGCAGATCGAATCCGAAGTGACCGCCTTCAACGCGCTGGTGCTGAAAGTTTATAAAGATTTTGGATTTAATGATGTGGTCGTGAAGCTGGCGCTGCGCCCCGAAAGCCGGGTTGGATCAGACGAAATCTGGGATAAATCGGAAGAAGCCTTGCGCGCTGCATTGCGTGCATCCGGCATGGAATGGATCGAGTTGCCCGGGGAGGGCGCTTTTTACGGTCCTAAGATCGAATTCCACATCAAGGACGCGATCGGCCGTTCCTGGCAGTGCGGCACCATCCAGGTCGATTTCTCCATGCCGGGCCGCCTTGGCGCCGAGTTCGTCGATGAGGACAACACGCGCAAGACGCCGGTGATGCTGCACCGGGCGATATTGGGCTCGCTCGAGCGCTTCATCGGCATTCTGGTGGAAAACCACGCGGGCGCCTTGCCTTTGTGGCTGGCGCCGGTGCAGATGGCAGTGATAAATATC
>CAYTZF010000288.1:0-1553 GCA_964442265.1 uncultured Sideroxydans sp. | reverse complement strand
TAGGCGGTCGCGCCTTGCGCTGCCGCGCCCGCCGCGCGCAAGGCATGCACCTCGGCATGCGGCTCGCCGGCGCGCACGTGCCAGCCCTCGCCGATATTCTTTCCGTTCTTGACCAGCACGCAGCCGACGCGCGGATTGGGCGTGGCCGTCAACAGCCCGCGCTGCGCCAGTTGCAGCGCGCGCGCCATCCACTGACTGTCGGCTGCACTCGGCACGGATTCACTCCGTCCTGCGCCGGCGGGCGGGTTTGCGCACCGCATCCACCGCGTCGGTAAAGTCGTCCACGTCCTGGAAACTCTTGTACACCGAGGCAAAGCGGATGTAGGCGACCTTGTCCAGCTTCAACAACTCCTTCATCACCAGCTCGCCGATCTGGCGCGAACCGATCTCGCGCTCGCCGAAGGCGAACACCTTTTGCGTGACGTGGTCAATGGCCGCATCGACCAGCTCGGTCGGCACCGGGCGCTTATGTAGCGCGCGGCTGAAACTGGTGCGCAACTTTTCCGCGTCGAATTCGCTGCGCATACCGTTCTGCTTGACCACCTGCGGCATGCGCAACTCCACCGTCTCGTAAGTGGTGAAGCGTTTGTCGCACGACAGGCAGCGGCGGCGGCGGCGGATGCTGTCGCCCTCGTCGCTCTCGCGCGTGTCGATCACCTGGGTGTCGTTACCTTTGCAGAAGGGACATTTCATAGGTTCGTGGCATCGGGATTCTGGATGCCGGATTCGGGTAAACCGTTACGCCCGCCGAATCCTGAATCCTTGATCCCAAATCCTGATTACACCCCATACACCGGGAATCGCGCGGTCAGCTTCTTCACTTCGCCCGCCACCCGCGCGATCACCGCGTCGTCATTCGGCGCGTCCAGCACATCGGCAACCAGATGCGCCAATTTCTCCGCTTCCAGCTCCTTGAAGCCGCGCGTGGTCATCGCCGGCGTACCGATGCGGATGCCGCTGGTCACAAACGGTTTTTGCGGATCGTTCGGGATGGCGTTTTTGTTGACGGTGATATGGGCGCGACCGAGCGCCGCCTCGGCTTCCTTGCCGGTGATGTGCTTGGCTTGCAAATCAAGCAGGAACAGATGGCTGTCGGTGCGTCCGGAGACGATGCGCAGGCCGCGCTCGGTCAACACTTTGGCCATCACCCGCGCATTGGCCACCACCTGCATCTGGTAGGTCTTGAACTCCTTGCTCGCCGCCTCCTTGAACGCCACCGCCTTGGCGGCGATCACGTGCATCAGCGGGCCGCCCTGGATGCCGGGGAAAATGGCCGAATTGAGTGCCTTTTCATGTTCCGCCTTGGCCATGATGATGCCGCCGCGCGGGCCGCGCAAGGTTTTGTGGGTGGTAGTGGTAACGAAGTCGGCGATACCGACCGGGCTCGGGTACACACCCGCCGCCACCAGTCCGGCGTAGTGCGCCATATCGACAAACAGATACGCGCCGACGCTGTCGGCGATCGCGCGGAAACGCTTCCAGTCGATCACCAGCGAATACGCGGAAGCCCCCGCCACGATCATCTTCGGCTTGTGTTCGTTCGCCAGCGCCTG
>CAYTZF010000287.1:0-3098 GCA_964442265.1 uncultured Sideroxydans sp. | reverse complement strand
CGCGACCAGGTGCTGATCCAGTTCGCCAACCGCAGTTGCTCGGTGCTGGTCGCCACCGATGTCGCCGCGCGCGGCCTGGACATCGCGCAACTCGAGGCGGTCATCAACGTCGATGTCACGCCCGACCCCGAGATTCACATTCACCGCATCGGTCGCACCGGACGTGCCGACGAAGAAGGCTGGGCATTGAGTCTGGCCAGCCCGGCCGAGATGAACCGTGTCGACAACATCGCGAAGATGATGGGCAGCGAACCGGAATGGCACGAGCTGAGTGAACTGAAAAACGAAAACAACGCGCCGCTGGTGCCGCCGATGGTCACGCTGCAAATCCTCGGCGGCCGCAAAGAAAAGATGCGCCCCGGCGATGTGTTGGGCGCGCTCACCGGCGAAGCCGGATTCACCCGCGAGCAGGTCGGCAAGATCACCGTCACCGATGTTTCCACCTATGTCGCGGTTACCCGCGAGATTGCGCGCGAGGCGGTGAAACGGTTGGCGGCGGGCAAAGTGAAGGGGCGGGTGGTCAAGGTGCGGGCACTGGTGGAATAAACGCCGACCGCCGTGCAATAAGCCCCGACTTAATACGGTTACAGGTTAAAATGCCGTCCTCGAATTTACCCAGCCGGAGTAAGCCAAAATGCATGCACCCACCTCGTTGAGAACCCTGCCGCAGACCCAACTGTTCCGCAAAGGCGATGTCTTTGTCCTGTTCGGCGAGTTGTTTGGCCGCGGCTACGCCAACGGCCTGGTCAATCAGGCGCGCGATGCCGGGATGACGATTATCGGCGTCACCGTCGGGCGGCGCGACGAGAACAACGCCTTGCGCGCGCTGACCGCCGAGGAGCTGGCGACGGCGGAAGCCAATCTGGGTGGGCGCATCATCAATGTGCCGTTGATGGCGGGTTTCGATCTGGATGCGCCGGCGGGCACCCCGACACCGACCGACCTGATCGCCGACATGACGCTGAAAAGCTGGCAGGACGACAAGCTGGATTGGGCGCAGATCGAGAAGTGCCGCGCGGTCGGCGTGCAGCGTTTCAAGGATTCGGTGGCCAGGGTGATGGCCGAGCTGGACGGCATGATCCCGGACGGTGCCAACGCTTTCTTCGCACACACCATGGCCGGCGGCATTCCCAAAGTGAAGGTGTTTCTCGCCATCGCCAACCGCATCTACAAAGGGCGCGGCGAGCGCTTCATGCCGTCCAGCGCGCTGGTCAACAGCGATTTGGGCAAACTGATCCTGATGAACTTCGACGAAGTTACCGCCAACACTTTCCAGCATCTGATCGAGGGCAGCGCCGCCATCCGCGCACGGCTGGAAAAGAGCGGCGGCCAGGTGCGCTACACCGCCTACGGTTATCACGGCACCGAGATTCTGATCGGCGGCCAATACCAGTGGCAGACCTACACCAATTACACCCAGGGCAAAGCCAAGATGCGGTTGGAACAGCACGCGCGGACGGCCTGGGCGCAGGGCATCAAGGCGACGGTGTACAACTGTCCGGAGATTCGCACCAACTCCTCCGACATCTTCGTCGGTGTGGAACTCTCGTTGTTTCCCCTGCTAAAGGCGCTGCGGCAGGAAGGCGGCGGAGCCTGGGCCGAAGCGCAGTGGCAGGCTTGCCGCGCGGTGCTGCAGGAAGGCGAATCGCTGGAGAATCTGCTGAACACCATCGATGCCTACAACGACAGCGATGTAATGAAAAGCTTCCGCAACTTTGCGGCGTGGCCGATGGACAATACGGCCGAACTGGCCGACATCATGATCGGCACCTCGGAAGCAATCACCAAAATGCACAAAAGCCGCGACGCGCTGGTGACCGACATCCTCAGCGCGCTGGTGCTGGAAGGCACCGGCCCGCTGATATTCCGCGAGACTTCCAATCCTGCCGGCCCGGTGTTGTGGATCAGCCACGACATTATCGCGCGCCAACTCAATCTGTTGCACAACGCCTGATTCCGCCGCGCTGCCGCCCGGGCGGCAGCGCGCTTACGCGCCACGGTCGCTCCACAGCGGCATTCCGCCCGCTTCCCGGCAGGTCAGATAAACCCGCAGATCAAGTTCCAGCTGCGCATAGTCCGGCGCTAACCCCCGCGCTCCCGCTTCAAACGGATCGCGATTGCCAGTTGTCGCGCTTCTTCTTCCTTGAGTGTGTCGCTGATCTCGCGCATCACGCCGTTCAGGTCAATGGATTTTTCGACGCGCTCGAAGCGTCCGGTCAGAACGCTTTCCGGGCTGAGCTGCCCGCTCTGGAAGAGCGACCAAATCTCGTTGCCGTAGTCGGTGCCCAGCAGTTCGGGGGCAAACTGGCCGAAGTAGGCGGCGAGATTTTGCACGTCGCGCAACAGCAACTGCTGCGCCTGGTTGTTGGCGGAGGCGTTGATGGCCTGCGGCAGGTCGATGATGACCGGGCCGTGGCTATCCACCAGCACGTTGTATTCGGACAGATCGCCGTGGATGATGCCGGCACACAGCATGCGCACCACCTGCGCGATGAGAATGCGGTGATAGTCGCGCGCCACTTCGGCGCCGAGTGCGAGATCGTTGAGGCGCGGTGCGGCATTGCCTGCGCTGTCTGTCAGCAGTTCCATCAACAGCACGCCTTCGTGGAAGTTATACGGCGTGGGCACGCGCACACCGGCGGCGGCAAGGCGGTACAGCGCATCCACCTCCGCACTTTGCCACGCTTCCTCCTGCGCTTTGCGACCATAACTGCTGCCTTTTTCCATGGCGCGCGCACGGCGGCTGTTCTTCACGCGGCGCCCTTCGGTGTAGTCCGTGCTCTGGCGGAAACTGCGTTTCTCGGCTTCCTTGTAAACCTTGGCGCAGCGGATCTCGCCGCCGCAGCGCACCACATACACCGTGGCCTCCTTGCCGCTCATCAACTGGCGGATCACTTCATCGACGAGTCCGTCCTCGACCAGCGGGGCGATGCGTTTCGGGGTTTTCATTGGCGTGGTCGCAGTGGTTCCAATAAAGATGAGAGGCCGTTGTGGTCGATCTCCTGCATCAACGCCAGCAGCCTGCCGAGCTCGCCCGGCGGGAATCCCGTGCGCGCGAACCAGTTCAGATAGTTGCCCGGCAGGTCGGCGATCAGACG
>CAYTZF010000286.1:0-4878 GCA_964442265.1 uncultured Sideroxydans sp. | reverse complement strand
TGGGAATCGTTGCCTGCCGCGTGGAGTTGCTGGCCAACGAGTGGGAGGAAGAGCGCCTGCGCCTTATTCAGGCGCTTTTCTTTGGATTGTTCGCGCTGTTTTCACTGTGCATGGGCATCCTGTTCGTGGCGATTTTGATCGTGCTGTTCTACTGGCACGATCATCCGCTGTTGGCGGTAGCGTTGCTGTCGCTGGTGTTCTTTGCTTTTTCCGCTTTTTTTCTGCACCTGTCGCGCGGCAAACTGCAACAGAAAACCATGCCGTTTTCCAATACCTTGTCCGAGTTGCAGAAAGACATCGACAGCCTGCGGGGCAACCATGAATAAACGCCTGTTTGCCGTGCGCCAGCGGCGCGGCGAGTTGCTCGGCATCATCGCGGCACAGCGCGTGGAATTGACGGAGTCGGCCAGACCTTTGCAAAGCGCGCTGGCCGTGGCGGACAAAGGGCGGGAAGTGTTGGCTTATCTGCGCCACCATCCACTATGGCTGGCGGGCATTTCAGGATTGGTCCTGTTGCGCTGGCGCAAGCTGTCCGGCTGGATCAAATGGGGCGGCTTGCTGTGGCGGGGATATCGGATTTTGGCCGGGGCAAAACACAAGCCAAGCCAGGAGACCGCCCCTTAACCTCTCCCCTGCAGGTCTGGCTTTAGCCCGACGTGTCGGGTTGAAACCCCGCCTACAACATCCCAAATGTGATGCACTACCCAAAATTGTAGCCAATATCCCGCATCTGCCTGCCGTGGGAACGGCTTTAGCCGCGAAACCATCCCACCCTGTTTTTCGCGCTAACGGTTGTAGGTTTTGCGGTCGCGTTTGGCCAGTGCGTGTTTTACTTTTCTGCCGGAGTTTCGTTGTTTTGACGCGCGTTGCGCTTTGAGTTTTCCCGAACTGCCGGGCAGGATGGTGAAACGCTGGCCGATGCGCAGGCGGTGGCTATTTTTGTTCATCGCAATCAGGCTGCGCTGGCTGACGCGGAATTTTTTTGCGATACCGGAAATCGTGTCGCCCTTGCGCACCACATAGACAAAACCCGCCATTTCCTGCACCGCGCCCGCATGCATGTTGAAGGGCGAGAATTCTTCGGCGGCCTCGTCTTCTGCCGACGGCACCAGCAGGGTTTGCCCGTTGCTTTGCATGGCATAACGCGACAAGCCGTTGGCTGAGCGCAATTTTTCCAAAGCAATATCGAAGCGGGCGGCGATCACCGCGAAAGTCTCGCCTTTTTTGCTTTCGTAGGCGCGCCAGGTGACCAGACGCTGGTCGCTTTTTTCCAGATTGGCGCGAAAAACTTCCACCTTGTCCACCGGTAACAGCAACACTTCGGCTTGGTCCTGCAAAATCACCGGGCGGTTGTGCCCCGGATTGAGCGCGAGGAATTCTTCCATCGGAATTTCGGCCAGCTCGGCCGCGATCTTCACATCCATCGGTTGCGGCGGGGTGACGGCGGCAAAGTAGGGACGATTCGGGATGACTTGCAGGGTCAACCCGTATTGGGCGGGATCGTTGACGATGCTTTTGATTGCCAGCAGTTTTGGCACGTAGTTCCGCGTTTCGCGCGGCATTTTCAGATGCGCGTAACCGGTGGGCTTGCCGTGCCGGCGGTTGCTTGCCTGCGCGCGCGCCACGGCATTCTCGCCCCAGTTGTAGGCGGCCAGCGCGAGGTGCCAGTCGCCGAACTGGTCGTGCAGTTTTTGCAGATAATCCAGCGCGCCGTTGGTGGCGCCGATGATGTCGCGGCGGCCGTCATACCACCAGTTCTGTTCCATGCCGAAATGTTTGCCGGTGGAGGGAATGAATTGCCAGATGCCGGATGCGCTGGCAACCGAGTTGGCGCTCGGATTGAACGCGCTTTCGATGATCGGCAGCAGCGCGATCTCGGCCGGCATGCCGCGCCGTTCCACTTCCGCGGTGATGTAAAACAGGTAACGGCTGGCGCGTTCGCTCATGCGCAGCACATAGTCGGGGTGACTGGCATACCACTTGGCGTGCCGTTTGATCAGCGGACTGTTCAGATCGTTCATGCTGAAGCCGTTGCGGATGCGCTGCCACACATCCTCTTCCGCCAGCGCAGTCATTTCCGGATAGGCTCCTTCTGCCTCAACGGCGACTTCCGGCTCCGGGCTTTGCAGCACATATTCCGGGGCGACGATCATTGCCTCGCGAATCGGGGCGGGTGCCTGGGTTGGCAACGGGGTGGCGGCAATCCCGGCCTGCGCCATTTCCGCGCGCGCGGCGGTTGAAGTCTGCACAATTAAAAACAGGGACAGCAACGCGATGCGTGCAATCCCTGTCGTTAATGCGTGATTAAAAGATGTGTTCAATGCATCAATCCCTGTTGGTATTTTTAAAACGCCAACAGTTTACCTCACAATCCATCGGGGTTTAATGCCTTCATCGAAAGACGTTCCCAATCATTTGATCACTTCTTTCAGTTGTTCCAGAATGGCCGGGTTTTGGCTACGGCATAACCTGAAGGTTAGCCTGCGCCGAAACCCATCCACTACTTAATCACTTCTTTCAGTTGTTCCAGAATGGCCGGGTTTTCCAAAGTGGAGACATCCTGGGTGATTTCTTCGCCTTTGGCGAGGGCGCGCAGCAGGCGGCGCATGATTTTGCCGGAACGGGTTTTGGGCAGGTTTTCACCGAAGCGGATTTCGTCGGGCTTGGCGATCGGACCGATTTCCTTGCCGACCCAGTTGCGCAAATCTTCCACCAGTTTTTTGGCGGTTGCCGCATCTGCCGGACGCGAACCTTTGAGTACCACAAAGGCGACTACCGCCTCGCCCTTGAGGTCATGCGGTTTGCCGACGACAGCCGCCTCGGCCACCAGCGGATTGGCGACCAGCGCCGATTCGATCTCCATCGTGCCGAGACGGTGACCGGAAACGTTCAGCACATCGTCGATACGCCCCATGATCCAGAAATAACCATCCTCGTCGCGGTGGGCGGAGTCTCCGGCCAGATAGGCGCCTTTCATCTCTTCCGGGAAATAGCCTTTTTTGTAACGTTCCGGATCACCCCAGATCGTGCGAATCTGCGAGGGGAATGGTTTTTTGATGACCAGGAAGCCGCCGTGTTTGTCATGCACTTCGTCGCCCGCTTCATTGACGATGGTGGCCATGATGCCGGGCAGGGGCAGGGTGCAGGTACCGGGCTTGATCGGCATCGCGCCCGGCAGGGGGGCGATCATGTGGCAGCCGGTCTCGGTTTGCCACCAGGTGTCAACAATCGGGCAGCGCGATTTGCCGACCACAGTGTAGTACCACATCCATGCCTCAGGATTGATCGGTTCACCCACCGTACCCAGGATGCGCAGACTGGACAGGTCGTACTTGTCGGGCAGGTCGGCGCCCAGTTTAATCAGTGAGCGGATCGCGGTTGGAGCGGTGTAGAAGGTAGTGACCTTGTGGTCCTGGATCATCTTCCAGAAACGCCCGGCATCGGAGTAGGTCGGTACACCTTCGAAGATAACCTGGGTCGCGCCCATCGCCAGAGGGCCGTAAGTGACATAGGTGTGGCCAGTGACCCAGCCCACGTCTGCGGTGCACCAGAATACATCGCTTGGCTTGTAGTCAAAGACCCATTCCATGGAAACCATTGCTCCCAGCAGGAAACCTCCGCTGGAATGTTGTACCCCTTTTGGCTTGCCGGTGGAGCCGGAAGTATAAAGGATAAAGAGCGGGTGTTCCGCGCCCACCCATTCGGGTTCGCAGGTTGAGGATTGACTGTTGAACAAGTCGTGATACCAGACGTCGCGGTCATCATCCCAGGCGACATCGCCTCCAATACGGCGATAAACGACAACCGTGTGGACCGCCTCGCATCCGCCGAAGGTCAGTGCCTCGTCCACCGCCGGTTTCAGTGCTATTACCTTGCCGCCCCGGAACTGGCCATCAGCGGTAATTACTGCGACGGCTTGGGCATCGGTGATGCGCTCGTGCAGACTCTTGGAAGAAAATCCGCCAAAGACGACTGAATGGATCGCGCCAATGCGGGCGCAGGCCTGCATGGCAACCACCGCCTCAACGCTCATTGGCATGTAAATAACAACGCGGTCACCTTTTTTGATGCCGCGCGACTTGAGCCCATTGGCGAACTGGCAGACCCGGCCATGCAACTCGCGATAGCTGACATGGGTGACTTTGCCATCGTCGGCTTCGAAGATGATCGCGGTCTTGTCAGGTTGGGTAGACAGATGTTTGTCGAGGCAGTTGTAGGAAATATTCAATTCGCCGTCCTCGAACCACTTGTAAAAGGGGGCATTGCTTTCATCCAGCGTCTTGCTAAATGGCTTTTTCCACAGGATGTAGTCGCGGGCCAGTTTTGCCCAGAAGCCGGCATAGTCCTTTTCCGCAGTAGCACAGAGCGCTTGGTAGGCGGCCATTCCGGAGACATTGGCTTGTTTGACGAAGGCATCGGTTGGGGCGAAAACCCGAGTTTCATTCAGTATGGATTGGATATTGGACATCACTTTTTCCCTCAGTGTGTTGTTGATGATTTCAAATTCCTGCGAATTTCTTGAGGTCGAAACCCCATTGTGCCGGTTCCTCGGCGCTGACAATCGTTTCCTGCGAACGGCTCAAGTCTAGCATTTCGGGCATGATCGGCGCATCCGATTTGGTTGAAAAGAAGACCTTGACCACAGGCGTGAGTAAACTTTTGCTGCTCTGCTCCAAAACTATAGCCAGCCTTCCTGACTTCAGTCTTACGAGCGAACCGGAAGGATAAATGCCAATCGTCTTGACGAATGCATGAAAGACTTTCTCGTCGAAATGACCCTCGCGCCATTCCGCCATCTTGCGGATGGTCTCGGCGGGTTCCCAACCTGTCTTGTAGCAGCGGTTTGAGGTGAGCGCGTCATACACGTCGCACACCGCC
>CAYTZF010000285.1:0-4273 GCA_964442265.1 uncultured Sideroxydans sp. | reverse complement strand
GCTGGAGCGCATCCTGATTTTGCATGCCGACCACGAGCAGAACGCTTCGACTTCCACTGTGCGTCTGGCCGGTTCCAGCGGAGCCAACCCGTTTGCCTGCGTGGCTTCCGGCATTGCCGCGCTGTGGGGGCCGGCGCACGGTGGTGCCAACGAGGCGGCGCTGAAGATGCTGGAGGAGATTGGCGATGTGTCGCGTGTTGCCGAATACGTGCAGGGCGTTAAGGACAAGAAATATCGCCTGATGGGCTTCGGCCATCGTGTCTATAAGAACATGGACCCGCGCGCCAACGTGATGCGCGAAACGTGTTACGAGGTGCTGAAGGAGCAGAAGCTGGAGAAGGATCCGCTGTTCCAGTTGGCGATGACCCTGGAAAAGACGGCTCTGGCCGACCCTTATTTCATCGAGCGCAAGCTGTATCCGAATGTCGATTTCTATTCCGGCATCGTGCTGCGCGCGCTGGGCATCCCGACCAATATGTTCACGGTTATCTTCGCCGTGGCGCGCACCATCGGCTGGGTGTCGCAATGGAACGAGATGATCGCCGATGCGGAACAGAAGATCGGTCGTCCGCGCCAGTTGTATCAAGGCCCGGTGCGCCGCGATTTTGTGCCGCTGAACAAACGTTCCTGAACGGAGCAACACCATGAATGCGCCCGATGGCAAAACCTATCTGCAGGCGATGCAGGAAACTTCCCTGCTCAATGGCGGCAACAACGTCTTTGTCGAAGGCTTGTACGAAGACTATCTGAACGATGCAGGCAGCGTGCCTGCGCCATGGCGCGCGCTGTTTGACCAGTGGCAAGCGTCCGGTGCGCGGCGGGATGTGGCGCACGGCGCCATACGCCGCCTTTTTTTGCAATCCGCCAGCGCTGCTGCCGTGCCCGGCGCACCGGTTGCCGGCACCGCCGAGGTGATGCGCAAACAGGCGTCGGTGCTGCAACTGATCAATGCGCATCGTTTCCTCGGATTGCGGGTGGCCGATCTTGATCCTTTGAAACGCAATCCACCACCCGAAGTGGTCGAACTGAGCCCCGCTTATTACGACCTGACCGAAGCGGATATGGACCAGACGTTTAATACCGGCTCTTTGGTGGCGGCTTCGACACGGCACCGCGAAGCGTCGGGAGCGGGAGAAGCCGCCCAGCACCGGCTCCCGCAAGCGGCTGGCTCCGCCAGTAACGTGTCGCCGGGTGCTGGCGCGCGCATGACGCTGCGCGAAATTCTGCAACGCCTGCGCCGCATCTACTGCTCCACCATTGGCGCCGAATACATGTATCTTTCCGGCGTGCCGCAGAAACGCTGGATCCAGGCGCGGCTGGAAGGGGCGGGCGGCGTGATTGCCTATCCCGTGGAAACCCAAAAACGCATTCTGGAACGGCTGACGGCGGCGGAGGGGCTGGAGCGTTACCTGCACACCAAATATGTCGGGCAAAAACGTTTTTCGCTCGAAGGCGGCGATACCCTGATCCCCTTGCTTGACCATCTGTTGCAGCGCGCGGGCGCACAGGGGGTCAAAGAAACCGTGATCGGCATGGCGCACCGCGGGCGGCTGAACGTGCTGGTCAACACGCTGGGCAAGTTGCCGAGCGAGTTGTTTGCCGAGTTTGAGGGGGTGCACAAGGAACAGCTTGGATCTGGCGATGTGAAATACCACCAGGGGTTTTCTTCCGACATTGATACCCCGGGCGGCGCGATGCACCTGACCCTGGCGTTCAACCCGTCCCACCTGGAGATCGTCAATCCGGTGGTGGAAGGTTCGGTGCGCGCACGCCAGCATCGGCGCGGTGATCTTAAAGGCAGGCAGGTGTTGCCGGTACTGCTGCACGGGGATGCGGCGTTTGCCGGGCAGGGGGTGAACCAGGAAACCCTGAATCTCGCGCAGACGCGCGGTTACCGCACCGGCGGCACGGTGCATATCGTGGTCAACAACCAGATCGGTTTTACCACCTCCGACCCGCGCGATGCGCGCTCATCGAAATACTGCACCGATGTAGCCAAGATGATCGAAGCGCCGATTTTCCATGTTAACGCGGACGATCCGGAGGCGGTGTTGCGGGTGGCCGAGATCGCCTTCGACTATCGCATGCAGTACGGCAAGGATGTGGTGATCGACATGGTGTGTTTCCGCAAGTTGGGGCACAACGAACAGGACGAGCCGCTAGTCACCCAGCCAATGATGTACCGCAAGGTAAACCGGCATCCGGGCACGCGCGCCTTGTATGCAACGCGGCTGACAGAGCGGGGAGTATTGAGCGCCGAGGAAGCCGAAGCCAAGATTGCGGCCTACCGCGGCGCGCTGGATAGCGGGCACAATCCGGTGCAGCCGGTGCTGACCGATTTCAGGCACGAGTTTGCGGTGAGTTGGTCAAAATACGGCGGCAACATTCCGTGGACCGCGCCCGCCGACACCCGGCTGCCGTTTGAACGGCTGCAACAACTGGCGCGGCGGCTGACCGAGCTGCCGCCTGATTTTGTGCTGCATTCGCGGGTGGAAAAGATCATCAATGATCGCCGCGCAATGGGCAACGGCAAGTTGCCGCTGGACTGGGGGATGGCGGAAAACCTCGCCTACGCCAGTTTGCTGACCGAAGGTTATCCGGTGCGTTTGTCCGGTGAGGATTGCGGGCGCGGCACGTTCTTTCACCGGCATGCGGTATGGCACGACCAAAACCGCCAGCATTGGGATAGGGACGATTACATTCCGTTGCAGCACCTTGCTGCGGAGCAGGCGGATTTTGCGGTGATTGACTCGATTCTGTCGGAAGAGGCGGTGCTCGGGTTTGAATACGGCTACGCCACGGCAGAGCCGGATGGACTCTCGCTGTGGGAGGCGCAGTTCGGCGACTTTGCCAATGGTGCGCAAGTTGTGATCGACCAGTTCATCGCCTCCGGCGAAGCCAAGTGGGGCAGGCTGTGCGGGCTGGTGCTACTGCTCCCGCACGGCTACGAGGGGCAGGGGCCGGAACACTCGTCCGGGCGCATCGAGCGCTATCTGCAACTGTGCGCCGACTACAACATCCAAGTCTGTGTGCCCTCCAATGCCGCGCAAATCTTCCATTTGTTGCGCCGCCAGATGCTCCGCCCGTTCCGCAAACCACTGATCGTGTTCACGCCCAAGAGTCTGCTGCGCAGCAAGGATGCCTCGTCGCCCATCAGCGATTTCACCGACGGTCTTTTCCAGCCGGTGATTCCGGAAGTCGATACTTTGGACAACGCCAAGGTGTGGCGCATCATTGCGTGCAGCGGCAAGGTGTATTACGACCTCATCAAATGGCGGAGCGAACACGGTATCGGCAATATGGCGATTATCCGGCTGGAGCAGTTGTATCCATTTCCGCACGAGGAATTTTCCGCCCAAATCGCCGCCTATCCGCAGGCGACTGAAGTGGTCTGGTGCCAGGAAGAACCGGGCAACCAGGGCGCCTGGCATCGCATCCAGCACTATCTGTTGCGCCACATGCGCCCCGGCATGAAACTGGGCTACGCCTTGCGACCCTCCTCAGCATCACCTGCCGCCGGCTATCTGGCCGTCCATCAGGCTCAACAAAAAGAAGTGATCGAGGCGGCTTTCCGCCCCGATCTCGATATCAAAAACCGACCGGGAGTCCGCCATGAGCATCATTGAAGTGAAAGTTCCGCAGCTATCCGAATCCGTGACTGAAGCCACGCTGCTGACCTGGCATAAAAAAGTTGGGGAGGCGGTGAGCGAAAGCGAGAACCTGATCGACATCGAAACTGACAAGGTCGTGCTCGAATTGCCGGCAATCAAAAGCGGGGTGCTGAGCAAGATCATCAAAAAAGACGGCGCGCAGGTGGGCGGTGGTGAAGTCATTGCCGAGATTGACACGGAAGCAGTTGCGCAAAGCGCACCGGCCGCAACGCCGGCCGCGCCATCCGCCGAAAAAACCTTGGCGCCGGAGGCTGCTGAAGTGGCGCCCAGGGTTGCTTCCGAGCCGGCGGGTTTCGCCCAGACCACCCCTTCGGCCCGCAAACTGGCGCACCAACTTGAGATTGATCCCGCCCAGGTGCCGGGCAGCGGAAAACACGGGCAGGTGACCAAAGAAGATGTGCGCGGCGCGCTGCAAAAAAATAGCGCTGCCAGCCCTGCGCAGCCGAACCTGCCGGCAGCGGCGGGCGAGCGCAACGAGCAGCGCGTGCCGATGACCCGCATTCGCCAGCGTATCGCCGAACGCCTGCTGCAATCGCAGGCGAATGCAGCCATTCTTACCACCTTCAACGAAGTGAATATGCAGCCGGTGATGGAATTGCGCA
>CAYTZF010000284.1:0-3393 GCA_964442265.1 uncultured Sideroxydans sp. | reverse complement strand
TCAGCCGTCCGCTGGCGAACAGGAACAGGTTCACCGCGTAGGACAGCAGCGTCAGCCCGAGCACCAGCGAGAAGGTGCGCGGACGCAGCATCAGGAAGATCCCGCAGGCGGTAAGGATTCCGATGGCGATGGCGAGCAGGGATTCCATCAGGCTTTCTCCTTATGATTCACGGACAACTTGCCCAGTTCGGCCAGCACCATCAGCACCACGCTGACCACCACCAGATACACGCCGAGATCGAAGATTATCGCGGAGGCCAGTTCGATGTCGCCGAGCAGCGGCAGGGCGACATGTCCGTGCGCGGTGGTGAGGAAGGGGTAGCCGAAAGCCCACGCTGCCGCACCAACACCGGCGGCGGCGGCAAGCCCGGCCGCAAGGAACAAGGGCAGGCGCTGCGGCAGGCGCGCGCTGGCGAAAGCGATGCCGCTGGCGAGGTATTGCAGGATTAGCGCCACGCCGGTCACGAGGCCTGCGACGAAGCCGCCGCCCGGCAGGTTGTGGCCGCGCAGGAAGATGAACACCGACACCATCAGCGCCAGCGGCAGCAGCGGCCGCATCAGCATCTGCAGGAACAGCGGGTGGCGCTCGGTAGCCCACGCACGGCCTTCCGCATCCCGAACCGGCGCCTTGAGGATCAGTTGATCGAGCAGCGCGTGCGCGGCCAGCCCCACCATCGCCAGCACGGTGATCTCGCCCAGCGTGTCGAAACCGCGGAAGTCCACCAGGATCACATTGACGACATTGCTGCCGCCCCCGCCCGGCACGGACTGGGCGAGATAGAAGCCGGAGACCGTGTCGAACGGCGCGGTGAGCATGACCCAGGTCGCCGCACCCAGACCGACCCCGGCGGCGATCGCCAATGCCGCATCGCGCATGATGCGCGGCAGCGTGTCTTCTGCCGGTGCGTTCGGCGGCAGGTAATACAGTGCCAGCAGCAACAGCACGATGGTGACCACTTCCACCGCCAGCTGCGTCAGCGCCAGATCGGGCGCGGAGAAGCGCACGAAGATGAGCGCCACAATCAGGCCGATCACGCTGGTGAACACGATGGCGGTGAGGCGCTGGCGATGGCGCGCGACCACGCCGAATGCGGCCAGCGCCAGCATCAGCACGGCGACGATGGCGGCCGCATCGGCGGGTTGCGTTACGGCGGCTTGCGTAGCGGAAGGTGCGGAGAACCACGCCCAGCCACCGACGGCCAGCACAAAGGCGATGAACAGCGCGAGGTAACGTTGCAACGAGCCGTTGTCCATCCGGTTCGTCAGTTCGCGCGAGAAACCCGCCAAATTTTCATACGCGCGCTCGAACACGATGCTGGCGTGAATCGACGGCAGCCGGTCGTAGATCGCATATAGCGGATGGCGCATAACATACAGCGCGATACCGCCGCCCATTGCCAGCAGACTCATCATGAATGGCAAATTGAAGCCGTGCCACACCGCGAGATGGAATTCCGGCAGCGGTTGTTGCAGCACCGCTCCGGCAGACACTTTGAGTATTGGCGCGATACTCCATTGCGGAAAGATGCCGACCAGCAGACACAGCGCCACCAGCACTTCGACCGGGGCGCGCATCCAGCGCGGTGGCTCGTGCGGTTTGCGCGGCAGGTCGACGGGTTCGCCGTTGAAGAACACGTCGTGGATGAAGCGCGACGAATAGGCCACGGCGAGGATGCCGGCGACGGTCGCGAAGGTCGGCAGCAGCCAACTCATCTCGTCGAACACCGGATGGCCGACCGTCTCGGCGAAGAACATCTCCTTGCTGAGGAAGCCGTTGAGCAACGGCACGCCCGCCATCGAACCGGCGGCGACGATGGCCAGCGTGGCGGTGATCGGCATGAACTTGAACAGACCGTTGACGCGGCGCATGTCGCGCGTGCCGCACTCGTGGTCGACGATGCCGGCTGCCATGAACAGCGACGCCTTGAAGATCGCGTGGTTGATGATGTGGAACACGGCCGCCACCACCGACAGTGGCGTGTCCAGACCGAACAGCAGCGTGATCAGGCCGAGATGGCTGATGGTGGAATAGGCCAGCAAGCCCTTGAAGTCGTAGCGGTAGAAGGCGAGGTAGGCGGCGTACACCAGCGTGAGCGCACCGGTGCCGCTGACCAGCCAGAACCACAGGTCGCTGCCGGCCAGCGCCGGGTACAGGCGCGCCAGCAGGAACACACCCGCCTTCACCATCGTCGCCGAATGCAGGTAAGCCGACACCGGCGTGGGTGCGGCCATCGCCTGCGGCAGCCAGAAATGGAAGGGGAACTGCGCCGATTTGGTGAACACGCCGAGCAGCACGAGGATCAGCATGGGCGCGTACAGATCGTGCGCGCGTATCTGTTCACCCGCCGCCAGCACCTGCGTCAATTCGTAACTGCCCGCGATATGGCCGAGCAGCAGCACGCCCGCCAACAGCGCCAACCCGCCGCCGCCGGTCACCGCCAGCGCGATGCGCCCGGCAAGGCGCGACTCGTAGCTCTCCCGTTTGTAGGAGATCAGCAGGAAGGAGGCGAGGCTGGTCAACTCCCAGAACACCACCAGCAACAGCAGATTCTCCGACAGCACCACACCCAGCATGGCCGCCATGAACAGCAGCAGCAGGGTGTAGAAGCGGCCGAGCCGGTCATGCACATCGAGGTAGTAATAGGCATACAGCGTGACCAGCAGGCCGATGCCGAGGATCAGCAGGCTGAACATCAGACCGAGGCCGTCGAGGCGGAAGGACAGCATCAGCCCCCAGTCCGGCAACCAGGCAAAGCTGGCAATCAAGGTTGTGCCGTGCATCACGGTGGGAACCAATGGTGCGAGCAATGCCAGGCAAACGGCCATGATGCCTGCCGTGGCCAGTGCGGCATAACCGCGCCCGTGACGTTGCAACAGCAACGGCAGCGGGCTGGCACACAGCGCGAACAGGACAGTGAGGAGCAAAGATGATTCGGCGTGCATGAGGGGTATCTTACCGAAGCCCGACAAGCGGGTGGATGGAATCGTACGCCGCTTGCAGGTTTTGTAGGTCGGACTTCAGTCCGACTGGAAAGGGGAAAATAATGTCGGACTGAAGTCCGACCTACAGTCCGCCCCACAGAAAATCTGCGCGGCAATTCCCGCCCAATACGACATCACCGCGCGACGGGCGGTGGA
The DNA here is from genome assembly GCA_964442265.1 of uncultured Sideroxydans sp. Lineage (GTDB taxonomy): Bacteria > Pseudomonadota > Gammaproteobacteria > Burkholderiales > Gallionellaceae > Sideroxyarcus. The sequence goes on along the minus strand of CAYTZF010000284.1, from coordinate 255 downwards.
GGCTGGATGGGGTGCATCACCACTGTGCCGTCTGTTGCGGCGTCATCTGATCAGCCCAGCCGGTTGTCCGCCGGATGGTAGTTCGGGTCTTCCAGCACGTTGAGTTCGACCATCCCTTTGGCCTTGTCCAGCAGCTCCAGACAATCCGGGCTCAGGTGGCGCAGGTGCAGTTTCTTGCCGAGGCGGGTGTAGCGCTCGGCCAATTGGTCGATGGCTTCCAGGCCGGAGTGGTCCTTGACCCGCGCGTTCTTGAAG
>CAYTZF010000283.1:0-2295 GCA_964442265.1 uncultured Sideroxydans sp. | reverse complement strand
GTCGGCCTGGTGCACCACCAGCACCGGCGCCTCCTCCACCGTCTCCAGGTTGCCGTCGGTCACCACCAGCGCGACTTCGATGATTCGGTCCGTGTCGGGCGATAGCCCTGTCATCTCCATGTCTATCCAGACGAGGTTGTTCTGATTCTGTGCCATAATCGGTCGCGTTTTTTCCAATGAATGAGGGGTGCATTGTGGCACAGCGCACCCGCTTCCAGCCAGCATGAATACTGAAACCTTTAGCGCCCTGTTCCTTGTCGTCCTGCTCACCAACGTTGCGGTCAAGCTGTGGCTGGCGCGGCGGCAACTGCGCCATGTCGCCGCGCACCGCGCCGAGGTGCCCGCCGCCTTTCGCGAGCAGATCGGCATCGCCGCCCATCACAAGGCCGCCGATTACACCTCCACCCAGACCCGCTTCGGCATGCTGACCGTGCTGTACGACGCGCTGCTGTTGCTGGCGTTCACCCTCGGCGGCGGCATCCAGTGGCTGCACGAGACAACTGCAAACTTCATCAGTAATCCGCTGTTGCAAGGCGCGGCGCTGATCGCCGCCGTGCTGCTGTTGCAATCGTTGCTGGAGATGCCGTTCGACCTGTATCGCACGTTCAACATCGAGGCGCGCTACGGCTTCAACAAGATGACGCTGCGGCTGTATTGCCTCGACGCGCTGAAAAGCCTGCTGCTGGGGGCGGCGCTCGGCTTGCCGCTGCTGCTCGGTGTGCTGTGGCTGATGGCGCAGATGGGCGAAGCCTGGTGGCTGTATGTGTGGGGCGTGTGGGTGCTGTTCAACCTGTTGCTGCTGTATCTGTATCCGACCTTCATCGCGCCGCTGTTCAACAAATTCGAGCCGCTCAGGGATGAAGCACAGAAAGCGCAGATCGAAGCGCTGCTCGCGCGCTGCGGCTTTGCCGCCAGCGGCCTGTTCGTGATGGACGGCAGCAAGCGCAGCGCGCACGGCAACGCGTATTTCACCGGCTTTGGCAAGACCAAACGCATCGTGTTCTTCGACACGCTGCTGCAGCGTCTCGCGCCGCCGGAGATCGATGCCGTGCTGGCGCACGAACTGGGGCATTTCAAGCGCCGCCATGTGCTGCAACGCATCGCGCTCACCTTCGCCGCCAGCTTGGCCTTTCTGTGGCTGCTGGCGCAACTGCTCGATGCGCCCTGGTTCTATCAGGGGCTGGGGGTGCAAGCACAAACCACCGCCACCGCGCTGCTGCTGTTCTTCATGGCGCTGCCGGTGTTCACCTTTTTGCTGCATCCGCTCGCCTCGGCATGGTCGCGCAAACACGAGTTCGAGGCCGACGACTACGCGGCACAGCAGACCGATGCCAAAGACCTCGTCAGCGCACTGGTCAAACTGTACCAGGACAACGCCAAGACGCTGACGCCCGATCCGTTGTACGCTACGTTCTACGAATCGCATCCGCCCGCGCCGGTGCGCATTGCCCATCTGCAGCAGTCCTCCACTCAACACCCGTGAGCCCGACATGACAAACGCCAGCGACCTGATCCGAAAGCACTGCCAACCCTGCGCAAATGGCGCATCGCCCCTGTCGCAGAAAGAAGGGCAGGAGCTGCTCCGACAGCTCGACGGATGGAATCTCAACGACAAGTCCATCAGCAAAACTTTCGCGTTCCAGAACTATTACCAGACCATCGCCTTCGTCAACGCCATCGCCTGGATGACGCACCGCGAAGACCATCACCCGGACATGCTGGTGAGCTACAACCAATGCCGCGTCGAATATTCCACCCACGCCGTCGGCGGTCTGTCCGAGAACGATTTCATCTGCGCCGCGAAAGTGGACGCGCTGTTCAAGATTTGAAACAACCTTCCCCAACCCTCGTCATTCCCGCGCAGGCATGTAGGTCGGGTTTCAACCCGACAAAACGAGCCGTTTGTGGCGAGTTTCGAGGAACGGCCAAACGAGCCGCTTTCGGCGAGTTTCGAGAAGCTACCAAACGGCGCCGGGTTGAAACCCGACCTACATGCCTGCGCCGGAATGACGGACCCATGGGTGATCCGGTTTGAAACTGGCCGGACAAATCATTGCCGCCTTTGGGCGCCACTATCTGGTGGAACTGCCGGGCGGCGAGATACTGGAATGCGTGCCGCGCGGCAAGAAGAGTGAAGTGGCTTGCGGGGATAATGTGGAAATCACCCGCAGCGGCACTGACCAGGGCGTGATCGACCGCATCGCTCCGCGCACCTCTCTGCTCTACCGCTCCGATGCGTGGAAACAGAAACTCATCGCCGCCAACGTCACCCAACTCATCGTCGTCGTCGCCAGC
>CAYTZF010000282.1:0-4452 GCA_964442265.1 uncultured Sideroxydans sp. | reverse complement strand
TCGCGCGAGATGCCGCCATCGTCGTGGTTGAGCGCGTAATTCACCGCGTCCATGCGTTCGTTGTAATGCATCCCGGTTTCGTGCGGGCGGCCGATCGCATGCGATGACTGGATCCCCAGCTCATCCTCGATCGGGACGATGAAACGCTCGAAGAGGTCCAGGATCAGCGCGTCCGCTTGTTCGATGATGTCATGAATCTCGGCCACAATGAGCGTGCTAAACACGATGGCACGGTGTCCGTCTGCCTGCGCCGCCTGGTTGATGCGGTCAACCGCGTTGCGCGCTTTTTCGACTGAATCGATAAAAGGCAGGGTAACCTGATTGAATTCAACGCCGTCGAACTGGCTCAGCATGCTGCGCCCCAGTTTTTCGACAGTGATGCCGGTGCGGTCCGAAAGGAAGAAGGCGGTGCGTTTCTCGCTCATTTTTTATTTGTGAAGCTTCACACCCGGGTGTTATGCGGTGCGCGTCATCCTAACACCGCGCAGGCCATCGATGTCCCGGTATTACTCAAGGCACGAAAATCCCGCCGCCGGGCGACTACGCCGGTTTGTCCGATAACAAGTATTCGGCATACAGATGTTCGCCAATCGGGCGTTTGGCCGCCTTGTCGATGAATTCGGCGATCTTCAGGTCGTCGTGCATAACATGGTGGCCGAGCCATTTATTCAGAAAGAACAGGAGGTCGTCGGGGAATTCCTTGTGGTGCGCGATCTTGGCGATCGCCATGTCCAGTTGTGCCAGCAGGTCGCTGTGGATCAGCGAATGTTCATCCACTGCGGGATAGTTGATCTCATGCATCAAATTCTCTTCGCTGATGAAGTGAAACTCGGTGAATTTGCGCAATTCGAGCATCACCCAGCGTAGCGTCTGTTCGGACTCCCTGGACTTGATCGCAATGTCCAGCTTGCGACAGAGCAAGACCAGGATGCGGTGTTGCGTATCGATCAGGTCGTTGCCCAGTTCCAACTCTTGTTCCCAGTGGATGTACATGAAGCACTCCCGCTATTGAGGCCATCTTGAGTTTATGCAAACGCAATTTTATTACTGCCGTGCCGGATTACGTCCCTGAAATGCTGTCAATCCCCAACTGCGGCCACCTCTTCGATTCGGCAAATTGAGGTTAACCGGACATTCAGCAAACCGAAGCAGAATAATCAAAAACCGGGCATGAGATTAACGCAGGCGGCGAATTGTTGCCATGATTTTTAGCGCAAACCATTGGTATGCTCAAAAAAAGTGTGGGGTGTTGGATTTGCGGACCTAAAAAGGAAAGGCCATCGCTTTCGAAAGTACCCCCAAAGCACCCCCGTTTGGATGTGGCTAGAGGTGGAACTTGGAAATCTTCCGGGGAAGATGGTGGACAAATGAAGGTCCTGTGCTTATTGGGGTTGGTGGGTGTTTAGGTGTAAAAAAAGCCCGCAGTTAGGCGGGCTCTTTTTTCATAATTGGCTCCCCGACCTGGACTCGAACCAGGGACCTGCGGATTAACAGTCCGTCGCTCTACCAACTGAGCTATCAGGGATTTGATGCGGGCGCTATACTAACGGCAGACTAGTATCCGGTCAACAATTGGACGCATAAAAATCCCCGTGCAACAAAATTAAATCACTTGACTACTTCCGAATACAATAATCGTCATGGATAAAAAAACAGTCTTTATTAAAACCAGCAGGGGTGAGAGTGAAGTCTCCGGAATGTCGGGGGATATGAAGCGTGTGCTTTTGCTAATTGATGGCAATTCTAATTTTGACCACGTTATCAAACGCGCCCCGCCCAGTTTGCGCGGTGATCTTCCTGAAATTATTCAGCGTTTGCTGGATGCCGAACTGATTGCCGATAAATCAAAATCAAAGGTTAAGTTAAAGATTGTCAGCCCCAGGATGCCCCCCCCCAGATTAGCGGATCCGGAGGGAGAGCTGGACTTCACCAGTATGTTCAAGGCGCCCAGCGCTGAGGATTTGGCAGCCGAGGCGGTTAGACAAAAAGAACGCGAGGCAAGCCGGCTGAAGGCGGTCGAGGCGGAGCAACTGCAAGCTGCAACAATCGCCAGACAGCAGGCTGAAATTGCGGCCAAAGCCAAGGCCGAGGCTGAAGCAAAAGTCAAACAGGAAGCGGCGGAGAGGCAGGCTGCGGAAGCCAGAGAAAAGGCTGAAGCCGCAGCTCGATTGAGCGCCGAGCAGGAAGCGGAGCGCGTCAAGGCACAACGTGATGCCGAGGAGCAGGCCAGGCGGGGTGCTGAAGCCCGTCGTCTTGAGGCAGAACAGGAAGCGGCGCGTGTAAAGGCGGAATTGGAAGCTGCCGCAAAAGCACAACGCGAAGCGGAAGTGCGGGTGCGGCAAGAAGCCGAGGCGGCAGAAAAAGCCAAAGCCGAAGCCGAGAAAGTGCGTCGCAAGGCGGAGGAGGAAGCGGCACGTATTCAAGCCGCACTCGAAGCTGCCAAGGCACGTGTCGAAGCGGAGGCAAAAGCCCTTGCCGAAGAACGCGCCAGAATAGAGGCGGAAGAACGCCAACGGCGGGAAGCCGAAGCCGCGCGAATCAAGGCGGAAGAGGAAGCTGCCGCCCGGGCCATGGCCGAGGAAGAGCGCCAACGGCGGGAAGCCGAAGCCGCACGAATCAAGGCGGAAGAGGAAGCTGCCGCCCGGGCCAGGGCCGGGGAAGCCCACAAAATAGATAATGAGGTCGCTCAACCTCAGTCAGGGTTTGCTTTCAAGATTGACCTTGATGGGTTGCAGGATGTGATGCCTGCTCCGGTGATGGTTGAACAGGACAATAAACCGGAATCTGCGTTTGAGACGCCGCAAACCATTTCGAATGAACCGGGGCAGCAGGAAATCGCACAACCCGCTGAATCTGAGGAGCAGAAAATCGCGCAACCCGACATCGGGGTCGAGATGGCGCGACTGAAAGCCGAGCAGGATGCGCAACAGTTGCGCGCCGTGCAAGCGGCCAAAGAGCAAGAGGAGGCACAAAGGTTGGCGGCCGAGCAGGCGGCGGCTTGGGCGGATGCGGAACTGCGCGCGACCCAGCAAAGCAAACTGGAAGCGGAACAGGCGGCAATTCAGGCGGCATTGGCACAGGCCAAAGCGCAACAGAAGGCGGCCTGGCGTGGTCGGCACAAATCCGTGTCGCCGGTGAAGCTGTTGGGGGGCTTGTTTGGATTGATTTTGATCCTGGTTTTTATGTTGCCCCTGTTCTGGCCGATGGAAAAATATATCGCTCCAATCGGGCAGCGCATTTCGGCGCGTCTGGGGCAGCCGGTGACGGTGGGCGGCCTGAAGGCATCGTTGTTGCCCTTGCCAAAAATGGAGATCAGCCGGCTTGTGGTGGGCGCGAATCAGGAATTGCAGGTGGAGAATGTCACACTGCGGTTTGATCCGTTCAGTTTTTTTTCTGCGGACAGGGTGATCGATGAAGTTTCACTGCGGGGCGTTGCAGTCGAGGGGAAATCTCTGGAGCGGGTGGTGACCGGGCTACAGGGGTTGAACGGAGAGTCGGGCTTCGTTTTGCGCCGGGTGAATGTGCAAAGTCTGCAAATCAGGACTGAAGGTTTTTCTTTGCCGCCATTGAGCGGCAACGCGCAATTCGACAACGGTGCGTTTGTGCGTTTGGCATTGCACGACAAGAACAACAAAATGCATCTGGATCTGAAATCGGCTCCGGGCGGGCGGTTGCAGATTGCTTTTGGAATCCGCGAAAACACTTTGCCATTGTTGCCCAAAGTGATGTTTGGCGACTTTAGCGCAAACGGTGAAATCGCCGCAGGTGAAGCGGTGTTTTCGGAACTCGATGCGCATGCCTACGGCGGCATCTGGTCCGGGCGCGGCAGGTTAAGTTGGGGCAAGGAGTGGCGGGCCGAAGCGCGGATTAACGCCAAGACGATGGAGATGGACAAGATGTTCGCGCAATACGGCATTTCAGGTGAATTGTTTACTGACGGGACTGTCAGCGCGAAAAATGAAAGTCTTGCCGGGCTTGCAAACAGCTTGCGTGTGGAAGCCAATTTTGAGGCGAAGCGCGGTGTGATCAACGGGATTGATGTCGTGGAAACCGCGCGGTTGTTGAGCCGCGATCATCTCGCCGGCGGGCGCACCCACTTCGACCAAATGAACGGTTCATTTTTGCTGGAGAATCATGTCGTGCGTTTGCGTCAGATAAAAATTTCTTCCGGGATGTTGAATGCTTCCGGCTCGTTCGATATTGCAAACGACGGGCGGTTGTCGGGGAGTTTCAATTCTGAAATCAAGATGCGCGCGGGCAATAATCTGCTGCTCTTGTCCGGCAGTCTGGCAGAACCGAAATTACAGGCGCGCTAGTGTAGTGCGCCATTCTGTTTGGAACTTATGCCAACGGCCAGCACTGCGTGTAGGTCGGGTTTCAACCCGACATGTCGGGCTAAAGCCCGACCTACAATGGTTTGAGAATAAGTATCAGCAATAGCGGTGCACTACA
>CAYTZF010000281.1:0-1596 GCA_964442265.1 uncultured Sideroxydans sp. | reverse complement strand
TAACGTGGGTTCGATGGACAAGAACGACGAGTTCGTCGGCACCGGCATGGTGGGCGCGCCCGCCTGCGGCGATGTGATGAAATTGCAGATCAAGGTCGGCAAGGACGGCGTGATCGAGGACGCGAAATTCAAGACCTACGGCTGCGGTTCGGCCATCGCCTCCAGTTCATTGGTGACGGAATGGGTCAAGGGCAAGACCGTGGATCAGGCGCTGACAATCAGGAACACGCACATTGCCGAAGAACTGGCGTTGCCGCCGGTGAAGATCCACTGTTCGATCCTGGCGGAAGACGCGATCAAGGCGGCGGTCGCCGATTACAAGTCCAAGCATGGCGCGACGGTGGAGACTGCCGCCTGCAACGCGAACAAATAGGAGGCTGGCATGGGCATCACGCTGACGGAGAATGCGGCGAAGCATGTGCAGAACTTTATGGCCAAGCGCGGCAAGGGCGTTGGTTTGCGCCTGGGGGTGCGCACCAGCGGCTGTTCCGGCATGGCGTACAAGCTGGAGTTTGCCGATGCAGTCGGCGAGGGCGATCTGGAATTTGACAGCCACGGCGTGAAACTGCTGGTCGATGCGCAAAGTTTGCCTTATATCGACGGCATGGAGCTCGACTACACGCGCGAAGGTCTGAACGAGGGCTTCAAATTCAACAACCCGAACGTCAAGGATTCCTGCGGCTGCGGCGAAAGCTTCACGGTTTGATGGGTCCGAAATTGCGCGCACGAACAAGGATTCAGGCATGAACGTTGGCTCCGCCGATCTGCAGCAGGATTTTTACGCGCTCTTCAGTCTTCCCCGCAGTTTCCAGCTCGACAGCGCAGCGCTCGATTCGCGCTATCGCGAACTGCAAAATCAGGTTCATCCGGATAAATTCGCCCATCTCTCCGATACCGAACGCCGACTGTCGGTACAGTGGGCGACGCGCGTGAACGAGGCGTACCAGACCTTGCGTTCGCCGCTGGCCAGGGGGCGTTATCTGCTGTCGCTGCACGGAGTGGATACGCAGGAGGAAACCAACACGGCGATGCCGGTTGATTTTCTGATGCAGCAGATGGAATTGCGCGAGGCGCTGGAAGAGGCGCGGCAAAGCAAGGAGATGGCGGCGCTGGATGAGCTGGAGGCGCGGGTGAAACAGATGATCGGTGCGCTGCAACAGCAACTTGCGCTGGCGCTGGATGAGCAACGGGATGACGCGGCCGCCGCCGGTATCGTGCGCAAGCTTAAATTTATGGAAAAGATCGCGGAAGAAATTGGCGCCGCATTCGACGAACTGGATTCCTGATCATGGCACTGTTGCAAATCTCCGAACCCGGCCTGTCGGCTGCGCCGCACCAGCACCGCCTTGCCGTCGGTATTGATCTCGGCACCACCAATTCGCTGGTGGCGACGGTGCGCAACGGCATCAGTGTGGTGTTGAACGACGATGCTGGTGCGGCGCTGCTGCCTTCCGTCGTGCGCTATCTTGCCGACGGTTCGGTGGTGGCGGGGGAGGCGGCGCAGGCTGAACAGAGTACAGATCCGCAGAACACCATTGTGTCGGTCAAACGCTTCATGGGGCGCGGGCTGAAAGATATCGGCGACGCGGTGGATCT
>CAYTZF010000280.1:0-9237 GCA_964442265.1 uncultured Sideroxydans sp. | reverse complement strand
CGGGAATTGCCATCAGGCCGCGCAAGCGGATGCACGGCAACGCCGCCACCGCCCGCACCAGCGGCAACAACTCTGCCGGCGCAACGCCGCTCTTGCTTGCCTCGCCGCTCACGTTGACCTCCAGACAGACATTGAGCGGCGGCAGCCCCGCCGGTCGCTGCGCCGACAGGCGCTCGGCGATCTTCAGGCGATCCACGCTGTGCACCCAGGCGAAGTGCTCGGCGATGGGGCGCGTCTTGTTGCTCTGGATGGGGCCGATGAAATGCCATTCAAGCGGCAGATCGCGCAGGGCTTCGATCTTGCCAAGCGCCTCCTGCAAATAATTCTCGCCGAATGCAAGCTGCCCGGCATGATAAGCCCCGCGCACAGCCTCTGGCGCGAACGTTTTGCTGACTGCCAACAGGCGCACCTCATCCCCGCCGCGCCCGACCGCACGTGCCGCCCGCTCAACGGCCAGTTTCACGGCTTGCAAGTTGCAAAGGATTGCAGTCATAATCCGGCGGCCTGTACGATGTTGACGGTTGTTTAATGACGGGGAATTATATATGGATATCACCGAACTGCTCGCTTTCGGCGTGAAGAACAAAGCTTCCGACTTGCATCTCTCCTCCGGTTTGCCGCCGATGATCCGCGTGCACGGCGATATGCGCCGCATCAACCTGCCCGCGATGGAGCACAAGGAAGTCCACGCCATGGTGTACGACATCATGAACGACGGGCAACGCAAGCATTACGAGGAGAACAAGGAGGTCGATTTCTCGTTCGAGGTGCCGAACCTGGCGCGCTTCCGGGTCAACGCCTTTGTGCAGAATCGCGGTGCGGCCGCGGTGATGCGCACCATTCCTTCCAAGATTCTCACCCTGGAAGACCTTAAGGCGCCGAAGATCTTCGAGGCGATTTCCGACTACCCGCGCGGCCTGGTACTGGTGACAGGCCCGACCGGTTCCGGCAAATCCACCACGCTGGCGGCGATGGTCAACCACAAGAATGAAAACGAGATGGGCCACATCCTAACGGTGGAAGACCCCATCGAATTCGTGCATGAATCGAAAAAGTGCCTGATCAACCAGCGCGAGGTCGGCCCGCACACGCTGTCGTTCAGCAATGCCCTGCGCTCGGCGTTGCGCGAAGATCCGGACGTGATCCTGGTCGGCGAAATGCGCGACCTGGAAACCATCCGTCTGGCGATGTCCGCGGCGGAAACCGGCCACCTGGTATTCGGCACCCTGCACACCAGCTCGGCGGCGAAAACCATCGACCGGATCATCGACGTATTCCCCGCCGACGAAAAAGAAATGGTGCGCGCGATGCTGTCCGAATCGTTGCGCGCGGTCATCTCGCAAACCTTGCTCAAGACCAAGGATGGCAACAGCCGTGTTGCCGCGCACGAGATCATGCTGTGCACCCCGGCCATCCGCAATCTGATCCGCGAGGCGAAAGTGCCGCAGATGTACTCCGCCATCCAGACCGGCGGCAGCATCGGCATGCAGACCTTGGACCAGTGCCTTACCGATCTGGTTAAACGCGGCGTCGTGTCGTCCGCCGAGGCGCGCGGCAAAGCGGCGAACAAGGATCTGTTCCCCGGCTGATCCAAAGCCACTCAAGGAGTCACACCATGGAAAGAAACCAGGCCACCGAGCTCGTGCACAATCTGTTGCGCGGCATGATCTCGCAGAACGCGTCCGACCTGTTCGTTACCGCCGGCTTCCCGCCCGCGTTCAAGGTGGACGGCAAGATGACCCCGGTGTCGAGCCAGGTACTGACCGCGCAGCACACACAGGAGCTGGCGCGCAGCATCATGAATGACCGCCAGGCCGCCGAGTTCGAATCCACGCACGAAAGCAATTTCGCCATCAACCCGCCGGGTATCGGGCGTTTCCGCGTCAATGTGTTCATGCAACAGCAGCGCGTCGGCATGGTGCTGCGCACCATCACCACCAAAATCCCCAGCTTTGAAGACCTGAACCTGCCGCCCATCCTGAAAGAGGTGGTGATGACCAAGCGCGGTCTGGTGATCCTGGTCGGCGGCACCGGCTCGGGCAAATCCACCACCCTGGCGGCGATGATCGGCCACCGCAACCACAACAGCTACGGCCACATCATCACCATCGAAGACCCGGTCGAATACGTGCATGACCACGACAAGTGCATCATCACCCACCGCGAAGTCGGGGTGGACACCGATAACTGGCAAAACGCGCTGAAGAACACCCTGCGGCAGGCGCCGGACGTGATTTTGATCGGCGAAATCCGCGACCGCGAGACCATGGAATATGCCGTCGCCTTCGCCGAAACCGGCCACCTGTGCATGGCCACCCTGCACGCCAACAGCGCCAACCAGGCGCTCGACCGCATCATCAACTTCTTCCCCGAAGAGCGGCGCGAGCAATTGCTGATGGACCTGTCGCTCAACGTCAAGTCGCTCATCTCGCAGCGCCTGATCCCCAATCGCAACGGCAAGGGGCGCGCCGCCGCGTTCGAGATTCTGCTCAACTCGCCGCTGATTGCCGACCTGATCTTCAAGGGCAATGTGCACGAGATCAAGGAAGTGATGGCGAAATCGCGCGAGCTCGGCATGCAAACTTTCGACCAGGCGCTGTTCGACCTGCAGGAAGCCGGGGCGATCAGCTACGAGGAAGCGCTGAAGAACGCCGACTCGGTCAACGACTTGCGTCTGAAGATCAAACTCGAAGGCCAGGAAACAAAAGACCGGGACGTGATGAGCGGCACCGAAGGTCTGCGCATGGAATGACCCTCGCGGCGCAAATGCACACGCCGCGTTGCGCCCCTGTCTTTCACTTACGGAAGCGCGGCAAAATGCCGGTGCAGATAGGCATTGATCTCCGACGATTCATACAGCCACCGGCTGTTGCCCCGCTCGTCGGCGATTCTCAGGCAGGGCACCTGGAGTAAGCCGCCGCCCTGCAACAGGTCGGCACGGTTTTTTTCATCATGCCGGGCATCGCGCAATTCGATATTCAGGGACAGGCGGCGAATCTCGCGCCTGACCTTGATGCAAAAGGGGCAGGTCTTGAACTGATACAGCGCCATGCCCCGCGTCTGCTCATCGATGCGCTGCTGCTCCGACGGTGCGCGGACAATCCCTTTGGGGGTCGTAACGGCTTCCCATATCAATACAAACGGGATCAGCACGATACGCAGCCCCCTGAAAAAATATCTCATCATCCATTTCATTCTGAATCTTCCTGATTGATTGTTGGTTTACGCAGCCAGCGAACGTTCGACGATTTCGGCCACGTCACGCGACAAGCCGGTGTGGTTGCGCAGCATTTCCAGCGCGGCGCGGGCGTGGCTCTGGCGGCCGTCATCGAACTTGCGCCAGCGGTCGAAACAGCGCGCGAGGCGCGAGGCGACTTGCGGGTTGATGGCGTCGAGCTGGCGCGTTTGTTCGGCTAGGAAGCGGTAGCCGCTGCCGTCGGCGGCGTGGAAGCGCACATGGTTGTTGCCGAAAGCGCGCAGCAGGGCATACACCTTGTTCGGATTGCGCAAGTCGAATGCGGGATGCGCGACCAGCCGTTCGACTTCCGCCAGCGTGCCCGGGCGACGACTGCTGGCCTGGACTTGCAGCCACTTGTCGATCACCAGCGCCTCGTCTTTCCAGCGCGCATAAAAAGCATTCAGGGCCTGTTGGCGTTCCCCGCCTTCGCTTTGCGCCAGCACACTCAAACTGGCGAACTGGTCGGTCATGTTGTCGGCGCGATCGAACTGTTGTTTGGCCATGACACGCGCTGCGGCGCTGTCTGTTTCGCACAGGTAACCGAGGCAGAGATTGCGCAACGCGCGGCGTCCCGCATCCTGTGCATCGGGCCGATAACTGTCCTGCGGCGCAAGACGCGCATAACAAGCCATGAACTCGGTGCCGAGTTGTTCCGCCAGGAAGCGGCGCAGGCCGTTGCGCGCAGCGTGCAGCGCATCGGGATCGACAATGTCCAGTTGTTCCGCCAACGTCGCTTCGCCGGGTAATGACAGGGCTTCGGCGGCGAAGGCCGGATCGGTATCCGCTGCGGCCAGCACCCGTGCCGCCGCCTGCGCGAAACTGTCCGGCCAGTCGGGTGTGCCGCCCGCGCTGAGGGTGGCGGTCGCGGCGACAATCAGGCGGCCGGACAGACGCTGACCCGCTTCCCAACGGTTGAACGGATCGCTGTCGTGCGCCATCAGGTGCGCGAGGTCTGCATCGCTGTAATCGAAATCCAGCACGACCGGCGCCGAGAAATCGCGCAGTAGCGAAGGCACCGGCGCGACCGCCACATTTTCAAAAATAAATTCCTGCGTCACGTCGCGCAGTGACAACACGCGCCGGGTGCCTGCGTTGGCGGAGTCATCGCCGTGCAGATGCAACGGCCAGTCCCGCCCGTCCGGGCCGACCAGACCAAGCGCAACCGGAATGTGGTGCGGCTGTTTTTCCGGCTGGCCGGGGGTGGCCGCGCAGGACTGGCTCAAACTCAACACGTAGCGCTGCCGGGCAGCATCGTAGTGACCGCTGGCGCGGACATGCGGGGTGCCGGCCTGCGCGTACCAGCGCATGAATTGCGTAAAGTCAAAACCGGAGGCGGCGGCCATGGCGGCGACGAAATCATCGCAGGTCACCGCCTGGCCGTCGTGCCGCGCGAAGTAAATATCCATGCCGCGCCGGAAGGCTTCCCGGCCGATCAGGGTCTGGATCATGCGCACCACTTCGGCGCCTTTTTCATACACGGTGGCGGTGTAGAAATTGTTGATCTCGATATACGCCGCCGGTCGCACCGGGTGCGCCATCGGGCCGTTGTCCTCGGGGAATTGCGCGGCGCGCAGGGCCCGCACCTCGCGGATGCGCGCCACCGAGCGGTTGTGCACATCGGCGCCGAATTCCTGATCGCGGAAAACGGTCAGCCCTTCCTTGAGCGAGAGCTGGAACCAGTCGCGGCAGGTCACGCGGTTGCCGGTCCAGTTGTGAAAATACTCGTGCGCCACCACCCGGTCGATATGCTCGAAATCACTGTCGGTGGCCACATCCGGGCGCGCCAGCACATACTTGGTGTTGAAAATGTTCAGACCCTTGTTTTCCATCGCGCCCATGTTGAAGTCGCCGACGGCGACGATCATGTAGTGGTCGAGATCGCATTCCAGGCCGAAGCGTTGCTCATCCCAGCGCATGGCTTTTTTCAGCGCGGACATGGCATGCGCGCACTGGTCGAGCTTGCCCGGTTCGACGCAGATCGCCAGTTGCACGTCGCGCCCCGACGCGGTGCGGTAGCGGTCGCGCAACACATCGAGTTTGGCGGCGACCACGGCGAACAGGTAGCACGGTTTGGGGAACGGGTCCTGCCAGGTGGCCCAGTGCCGCCCGCCCTCTTCCTCGCCGCTGGCGACGGGGTTGCCATTGGACAGCAATTGCGGCAATGCCGAGCGGTCGGCGTGCAGGGTGACGGTATAGCGCGACATCACATCGGGACGATCCTGAAACCAGGTGATGCGGCGAAAGCCCTGCGCCTCGCACTGGCTGGAATAGCCATCGGCCGAGCGGTAAATACCGGACAGCCGGGTATTCGCATCGGGGTGGATGCGCGACACCGTCTGCAACGAGAAAACATCGGGCAGGTCGGTCAGAATCAACTGGCTCGCGCTCAACTGGTAGCGGTCGGCGCCCAGGGGCACACCGTCGAGCGTGATGCCGAGCAATTCCAGTTCTTCACCGTCGAGTATCAGCGGCGCAGCGGGCGTGTGCGCCGCCGGGTTGCGGCGCAGCGCCAGTTGTGCCGTCACCCGCGTTTGGCCGTCCCGAAAATCGATGTCCAGAACGACCGTGTCAATCAGGAAGGAAGGCGGCGCGTAGTCGGCCAGGCGAATTGTTTGCAGCGAGGATTGGATCATTACAGCTTTCGGGGGGAGACAAAAAAAAGCGCGCGCAGCGGCGCACTTTACGGACATAAAGTACGGCTGAGCCTACTCGGCAGGTTTTTCCAACAGCGCCGCAACCTGTTTCTTGCCCATTCCGCGCAGTGCCGCGATTTTTCCCAGATGCTGTTTGCGCGGGCGGGAATTCTCGGCTTCCCAGCCGTAGATGGTCTGTGCCGACACGCCCAACACGGCACCCATCGCTTCAGCCGTCAATCCCAACCGCTGCCGCAACGACCTGAAGCCCTTGGCGGTAAAACGCACTTTGCTTTCCTCTTCCCCGCCGGCTTCAGCGCGCTTGGCAACCGGTTTAGCCAAACGGGAAGCCATCTTTTCGAGCGCGCTGACACGCCGCTTCAGCGCGGCAATCTCCGCCCTGTATTGCGCCGAGGCTTTCTTCAGACTTGCCGTTTCGCCGCGCGTCTCCTTGCGCGACAGGCGCGAAATCTCTTCTTTCAATACGGCTGCGATATTGGCCATTTTTTCTCCTTGCGGTTTGTTGCGGAAAATTATTGTGTTACGTCAGCCATTACTTTAACGCAATTCGCGCTCAAACGATTGCATACAGGGCCTTTCCACAGGGTTAATTGCGAATTCAACGAGCGGATTAAGCGGTTTTGGGGGCGAATTGCGCGTGTGCGATGCCAGCCGCAATGACCAAGGCCACCCCCTACTTCGCCCGATGGCTCCCCGCCACGATCTTGTATTCGAACAACCTGCATTCGATCGCGCCGTTGTAAAGCGGTGTGCGTCTGGAGGGAACTAGCCGCATCAGCTTGATGATGCGCAGGTCGGCGGTGAACAGGTAGGCACTCCAGCCGCCGAATTTCTTTTTCAGCACGTCGCCCAGTCGGGGGTACAGCTCGGCCAGTTCGTCTTCGTCGCCCATGCGTTCGCCGTAAGGCAGGTTGGCGACGAGGATGCCCTCCTTTTCCGGCGCCGAGGCTTCGAGCGCGTTGCATTGTTTCAGATCCACGGTTTCACGGATGCCCGCTTCTTCCAGGTTCTGGTGCGCGGCCTTGAGCGCGTCGCCATACAGGTCGCTGCCGTAGATCGGCAGTTCGCTCACCGGCAATTGCGCGGCGATGGCGGTTTCGCGCATGGCGTTCCATGTCCCGGCGTCGAAGTTCTTCAATTTCTCGAAGGCGAAATGGCGCGCGATGCCGGGCTGGATGTTGAGCGATATCTGCGCCGCCTCGATGAGGAAGGTGCCGCTGCCGCACATCGGGTCGAGCAGCGGGATGCCGGGCTGCCAGCCGCTCATCTTCAGGATTCCCGCAGCCAGGTTTTCGCGCAGCGGGGCGATGTTGGTGTGCAGGCGCACGCCGCGCTTGTACAGCGCATCGCCGGAGGTATCCAGATACAGGGTGAATTGGTTGCCCTCGAAAAAGGCGTGGATGCGCATATCGGGATCGAGCTTCGCCACGCTGGGGCGAGCTTTCTTTTCGGCGCGGAATTTGTCGCACACCGCATCTTTGATCTTGAGGGTGATGAATTCCAGGCTCTTGAGCGGGCACTTGATCGCGGTGACCTTGACCAGAATGGTGCAGCTCACGTCGAACCAGCGCGCCCACGGCAGATCGTAGGCGGCCTGGTAGACATCCTGCTCGTTGCGGAACGGCGCGGCATCTTTCACCCGCCACAGGATGCGCGAGGCAAGACGGCTCTGCAGATTGGCGCGATAGCAGGTCGGCCATTCGGCGGCGAAGGCGACACCGCCGGCCCGGAGGCGGACATCGGTCGCGCCGAATCCGCCCAGTTCATCGGCGAGGAGTTTTTCCAGTCCGCGCGGACAGGTGGCAAAAAAATCAGGCATACGTTTAAAGACCTTAAAAGCAATTTGCCACAGAGCACACAGAGACCACAGAGAGAACCCGCTATATCTCTCTGTGGTCTCTGTGTACTCTGTGGCTAAAAGGGTTTTACGACAACAAGCACTACCACCACCAACAGCACCAGCACCGGCACTTCGTTGAAGAAACGAAACCAGACATGGTTGCGCGTGTTGCGGTCGGCGGCGAACTCTTTCACCAGATGTCCGCAATACAGATGGTAGCCGACCAGTCCCGCCACGAGCGCGGTCTTCACATGCAGCCAGCCGCCACTGAATCCATAACCGAACCACAGCCACAGACCGGTGATGACGGCGAGCGCGCCGATGGGGGTGACGAACTTATACAGCTTGCGCTCCATCAGTTTCAGGCGCTCGCGCACGGCCGGCTCTTCCGCCATGGCATGGTTGACAAAGATACGCGGCAGATAAAAAAGACCGGCGAACCAGCTCACCACCAGCACGATGTGAAAGGCTTTCAACCACAACATACGACCTCCTTAATTAAGCGGATTCTCGGGCTTAGCGGGACAAGCGGCGACGGAACAAGACCAGCGCAATATAAAATCCAGCCAGGGTATATACCAGCAAAACCCCGATATTCAGGAGCATTTGCGGCGGCATGTCGCCGCTCATCAACGGTCGCGCCAGATCGACGGCATGCGTCAACGGCAAGCCGCTTGCCAGAATTTGCATGGCTGGCGGCAACTGCGTGACCGGAAAAAAAACGCCGCATAGTAGCATCATCGGGGTGATGACCAGGGTGAAGTAGTACATGAAAAAGTCATAGGAGGGCGCCAGCGCGGTGATGATGAGGCCGACCGAAGCAAAGGTGAGGCCGATCAGCAAGGACAGCGGAATCATCCACAGCGACAGCGGCGCATGCGACAGGCCGAGCAGCCAAATCACCGCCAGCACCGCTGCACCGGACATCAAACTCTTGGTCGCCGCCCACAAAATTTCCGCCAGCACCACGTCGTCCAGGGTGACCGGCGTGTTGAGGATAGCCTCCCAGGTGCGCTGCTCGTGCATGCGCGAGAAACCGGAGTACAGCGCCTCAAAGCTGGCACTGTTCATCGCCGAATAACACAGCGTGCCGGCGGCCAGAAAAGTGATGTAGGGCATGCCTCCGATTTGCGGCAGCAGGCTGCCGAGTCCGTAACCCAGACCCAGCATGTAGATCACCGGATCGGCCAGATGGCCGAGGATGGACGGTGCGGCGACATTGCGCCAGACCAGCCAGTGGCGGCGCCAGATCGGGATGAGGCGCAGACTGATTAGCGGCAATGCAAAGTGGTTCATTCGCGCATCTCGCTGCCGGTCAGTTTGAGGAACACGTCTTCCAGATTCGCCGGGCGGTGCAGATGGCGTAACGCGCTTTGTGTTTGCAGATGCGCAACCAGCGGCTGCGCGTCCTGCACGTAACAGAAAGCCGATTCACCGCTCACCTCAAAGCGTTGCGCATAACCCGCTGCATGCTCGTGCGCCCACGCTTCGGCATGCTCGCCATA
>CAYTZF010000279.1:0-7780 GCA_964442265.1 uncultured Sideroxydans sp. | reverse complement strand
TTCAATGTGGTATCGATCGGTGCCAGCTCCGGTTTCGCCAGCGTCGATTATGCGCAATGGCCGATATTCGCCCCGCTGTGGATGCTGTTCGTCGGTTGCATCGCGGCCAGCTCCGGTTCCACCGGCGGTGGCATCAAGATGATGCGCACCCTGGTTCTGGTCAAACAGGCGGGACGCGAATTTATCAAGCTGCTCCACCCCAACGCCATCAATCCAATGAAGATCGGCGGCCACGTGGTGCAGAACAACATCGTGTTCGCGGTGCTCGGTTTCATCTTTCTGTATTTCATGGTGATCGCGGGGATGACCTTCGTGCTGCTCATCAGCGGGCTTGATTTCATCAGCGCCTTCACCGCCACACTGGCCTGCGTCAACAACTTCGGCCCCGGCCTGGGCCTGGTCGGCCCCGCCGCCAACTATGCCGGATTGACCGATTTCCAGACCTGGATTTGCAGTTTCGGCATGCTGGTCGGGCGGCTGGAAATCTTCACGGTGCTGATTTTGTTCACCCCGGCCTTCTGGAAACGTTGAGCAAGCGGCGCAAAGTGCGGTAGCATTCATTCGTCCGTGCCTGTAACCATAACGTTGAGGCAACGACAAACAGCCGGGCTATCCAAAACAATCGGCGCGGAGGAGATATGAACAATAATTTATCGGGCATCAGAGTGCTACTGATCGACGACAGCAACACCATCCGGCGTAGCGGCGAGATTTTCCTGTCCCAGGCCGGTGCCAAGGTGGTGCTGGCCGAAGACGGTTTCGACGGCTTGTCCAAAATGGTGGATCACAAACCGGACGTGATTTTCATCGATGTCATGATGCCGCGCCTGGACGGCTACCAGACCTGTGCCCTGATCAAGAACCATCGTGACTTCAAGGGGGTGCCGGTGGTGATGCTGACCAGCAAGGACACGCTGTTCGACCGTGCCCGCGGCAAGCTGGTCGGCTCCGACCAGTATCTGACCAAACCGTTCAACAAGAAAAGCCTGATCGAAGCAGTGATCGCGCATACACATCGATACGAGGAAACAGGATATGGCAATTAAGAAAGTGCTGGTGGTGGACGATTCGGCGACCGAGCGTCACGTGCTGGGTGAGCTGTTGACCAAGCAGGGATTCGAAGTCAGCTACGCCGAGAGCGGCGAACAGGCCGTGGCAACCGCCAAAACCACCCTCCCAGACCTGATCCTGATGGATGTGGTGATGCCCGGGCTGAACGGATTCCAGGCGACGCGGGCCGTCACCAAGGATGACGCCACCCAGCACATCCCGGTCATCATTTGCACCACCAAGGGGCAGGAAACCGACAAGATATGGGGTCTGCGCCAGGGGGCAAAAGACTACGTCACCAAACCGATCAACGCCCAGGAACTGCTGGGCAAGATTGCCGCGCTCGGCTAGCCGCCCGTTAACATGTCAAAACGCTTCAATCTGCGAGAATTCCAGCAACGGGTGCTGGATCGTCTGCAAATGCAAGGGGCGGGCAGCCACGGCGCCTCCACCCTGGGCGTGCAGGTCGGGCAGCATCTGTGTCTGGTGAACATGACCGACATCAGTGAAATTTTGCCGCTACCGCTGATGACCGCAGTACCGCTGACCAAACCCTGGTATTGCGGGGTAGCGAATGTGCGGGGTAACCTGTACAGCATCATCGACCTGAACGCTTATCCCGATCAACCGCCCACTCCGCGCGAAGCGGCCAGCCGCATATTGCTGCTCGGACAACGGTTCGCCTTCAACGCCGGAATCCTGGTCTCGCGCGTACTGGGCTTGCGCAATGCCGAAAACTGGCAGCACACAGAAGAGGGTGGCATCGTGCGCTTCCGGGATGACGAGGGTCAGATCTGGCACAAGCTGGACATTCAGCAACTTTTACAACAACCGGAGTTTTTGCAGATCGGAGAATAAGCTCCGGCGCACAGGGAGATAAGATGTCCTTCAAGTTACCTTTTACCCGTTCTTCATCCGCGTCCGGCAAAGACGGCAAATCCTCCGGCAACGAGGCACGTTCGCTTCATATCCCGTGGTTTAGCGCCCAATCGTTCGACCGCCAGCTGCGTATTCTGGGCTTCCTGTTGCTGGCATTTCTGCTACTGGCGGCAGCATTTTCCTTTCTCGACCGGCAAGCGGCGAGCGCCAGCTCGAAGCAGGCAGCGCAGGCGGCCAAGTTGCAACTGTATCTGCAGCGTCTGGAAAAGCATGCGGAAGTTGCCAGTATTTCCGGCGACAGCGATGCATTCGATGCGCTGGGCGAGGCGCGCACCCTGTTCGCTGCGGCCCTGAACCTGCTCGACAAAGGCGGTGCAGATTTGCCCGCCACCAGCGGACTTGCGCGCGAACCGCTCGACAGCCTGCTGCAGGAATACCAGCAGATCGGCAAGCTGCTTGACCAGATCGAGGCGGGCCGACCGCTACTGGTTACTCTGGAGCGCGGCGCTTCCCTGCGCGAAGACCTGTTGCGGCTCGCCGACAATACGGCCACGCGGATTGCTCCGGCCCACAGCCAGAAAGCCCGGCGGCTACAATTGTTGCTGGAACAAATTGTCGGCACGGTGCAAGCCCTGCAGACTTCTTCCTCGCTCAAGGTGCTGGAGAAATTGCCCGCAAAACTGGCGACGGCGCGTGCCGTGTTCGCCGAATTACCTCCCTCCGACCCGGCGGTTGCCGCGTTGACCGAAGACTTTGAGAGTTACCAGAACGTGGTCGGCTTCATCGTCGCCAACCAGGCTTCGCTGCTCGATTCGCGGACGGCCGCGCAGCGCCTGCTGCAAAAAGATGTGCGCATGCAATCGTTGGCGCTAAGCTTGCTAAATGCCTATGAAGAAGCCGGGTCGGGGCGAATCACCGGTTTTGTGGTGACTTTCTCCGGCGGCATGCTGCTGTTGCTGCTGTTGTTGCTGTCCAAAATTTATCTCGACGAATCGCAGCGCCGCGAGCACGAATCCGACCGCATCAACAAACAGAACCAGCAGGCTATTTTGCGCCTGATGAACGAATTGTCCGATTTGGCCGATGGCGACCTGAGTGCCAAGGCAACCGTCTCCGAGGACATCACCGGCGCCATTGCCGACTCGATCAATTACACCACGGATGAATTGCGCAAACTGGTGTCGCGCGTGATCTCGGCGACCGAACAGGTGAACAAGGCGACCGGCGATGCGGGCGAGGTCACCAAAGGACTGCTGGTGGCGACGCGGAAACAGGCGGATGAAATTCGTGATGCGGGCGGCGCGGTCGAACTGATGGCCAAGTCGATTCAGGAAGTGGACAGCAGCGCCGCGCAATCGGCCGAGGTGGCGCGGCGCACCCGGGATGTGACCGCGCAAGGCGCGCAGGCGGTGAGCAATGCGGTCGATGGCATGAACAGTATCCGCGAGCAAATCCAGGAAACCTCCAAGCGCATCAAGCGCCTGGGCGAAAGCTCGCAGGAGATTGGCGAAATTGTGGACCTGATTTCGGACATCACCGAACAGACCAACGTGCTGGCGCTGAATGCCGCGATTCAGGCGGCTTCCGCCGGCGAAGCGGGACGCGGCTTCGCGGTGGTGGCGGAGGAAGTGCAGCGCCTGGCGGAACGCTCCGCCGAGGCGACCAAACAAATCGGTCTGCTGGTCAAAACCATTCAGGGCGACACCCAGGATGCGGTGAGCGCGATGGAACAAAGCACCCAGGGCGTGGTGCAGGGTGCCCAATTGGCCGATGATGCGGGCCAGTCGCTGCAACAGATTGAGCAGGCGACGCGCGAGTTGAACGACCTGGTGAGTAGCATCTCGGTCTCCACCCAGGTGCAAACCGACATGGCGCAGGAAGTGGCGGGCGTGATGGCCGATATTTTGAAGATTACCGAGCAAACCTCAAAAGGTACCCAACTCACCAGCGCTTCGGTGACCCAGCTGGAGGAATTGGCCAAGGAATTGAGCGGCTCGGTTTCGGGTTTCAAACTTTAAACCGGGAAGCGCGTGTCCACTTCGTTCAATCCGCAGTTGTTGTTGCCGCTCAAGGGCGAACTCGACAGTTCGCTCGCCGCCATCATCCGCGATTGCCAGGCTTATTTTTCCGCCCCGGCCAGTACGCAGAGTAATCTGGTTGCCGCCCAGGAAGAGTTGCATCGTGCCAAAGGCGTGCTGCAGATGCTCAATCTGCGCGGGCTGGTGGTGTTCTGTGCCAGCCTGGAAACCCTGCTGGCCGAACTTGCCGCCGATTCGCGGCTCGCCACCGTGGTGCACCAGGACGCGATCCAGCACGCCCTGCTCGGCCTCACCCATTATCTGGATGCGCTGGCCGCCGGCGCGCCGAATGCCACTCTGCGACTGTTCCCCGAATACCAGGAATTGCACCAGGTGCGCGGACTGGAGATGGCGTTCGAGGTGGACCTGTTCTTCCCGGAGCTAGGGGTGGAATTACCGCCGGAATGGTCGAAAGGAACGCCGCCCGCCAACCCGATCACGCACATCAAGCAGGCGCGCATGCATTTCCAGCAGGGGCTGCTCAAATGGCTGCGCCAGGATGAAGCGGCGGCATCCCTCAAATCCATGCGCGGTGCGCTCAGGATCATCGCCCAGTGTACGCCCGTCTCCGCCCGCCGCTTTTGGTGGGTGGCGCAGGGACTGCTGGATTGTGTCGCGCTCGACGGGGTGCCACCCGAACTGAACATCAAAAAATCGTTCAGCCGCATCGACCGGCGCATCCGCAGCATGATTGACGGCGGCGAGTTTGATGAAGATGAAGCGCTCAGTGAAATGCTCTACCTGATCGCGCGCAGCCACACCGTCAGTGAAGCGGTGGAGGAGATCAAACAGCGTTTTGACCTCGATACTTTCCTGCCGGTCGCCACGCCATTGCCGCCGGGAGAAACCGCCGCCCAGCTGGACAATATGCGCGCCCAGCTCGCACAGGCCGACGATGCGTGGGAACAGTGCGTGCTGAATGACAAGGCCGCCTGCACACGGTTTGGCCAGCAGACCGAACAACTGCTGCAGCTGGCCGAACAACTCGACCGCAACACCCTGCAATTCCTCGGCAAACAAATTCATGCTTCGGCAGTTCAGATTGAGCAACCTGAGCATGCGCAACCGCTGGCGATGGATATGGCGATGGCGCTGCTTTTGCTGGGCAGCGGCATCGAGCATTACCAGCATCTGGGCAGCGGCTTCCACGAGCAGGCACGGATCGTCGCCATGCGTTTGCAGCAGGCGCTGTTGCAGCATCCCGAAGACACCGGAAAACTGTCCAGCCTGGTGGCACTGTATTGCGAGATGGAGCAGAGCGAAGTCATGCAGCCGCTGGCTGCCGAGATGCAGAACAATCTGCAGCAGATCGAGCAGACGCTGAACGCCTTTTTCGGCAATGCGGCCAAACGTGCCGAGCTGCTGCAGGTCCGACGCATGCTAAGCCAGGTACAGGGCGGGCTGCATATCCTGTCACTGGAGGTGGCGGAACAATTGCTGGCGGCCCTGCGTCAGGTCATCGAGCGCTACCAGCAGGGTGACACACCGGGCAACGTGGAAATGCGCGCAGTGGCGGCAGCCATCAGCGCCGCCGATAGCTATGTGCAAGGCCTTCTCGCCGGGCAAAAACCGGATCCGGTGGCACTGGTCACCGCCTTGCGCGACCTCACCCAAGCCACCAGCGGACATACGGTCCAGGCCGCCGAAGAGCAGGACGAAACTCCCTCCTCGGTGGTCACGGTGCGCACCGGCGACGAGGACGCGGAACTGTTGGAAGTATTCCTGGAGGAGGCGCAGGAAGTGATGGAAACCCTGCGCGCCAACCTGGAGATCGGGCGCCTGCATCTGGACAGCCGCGATCCGTGGGTCACCATGCGCCGTTCCTTCCACACCCTGAAGGGCAGCGGGCGGATGGTCGGCTTGACGGAGCTGGGCGAGGTGGCGTGGGCGGTCGAGCGCGCAATGAACAAATGGCTGGCCACCAACCAGTCCGCGACCCCGGAATTGCTGGAAATGGTGGGCGACGCCGAGGTGCTGTTCCAGCACTGGGTGGACATGCTCAAGAGCGGCAGTACCACGGCACGCATCGATACCTCGCATCTGCTGACGGTAGCCGACTGTATCGAACACGGCAAGCCGCTGCCGCGTCCCGAGGCGCCGCATAAAACTCCGCCGACCGATGACAAGCCCGCGCCCATCGCGCCGCCCGCCGTAGCTGAAGACGAAGTGGCAACCCGTGCCCCCCAAGAATTTCCGGTCGTGATCGGCAACGTCAGTCTGTCGCCGGCCCTGTTCAAGATCGCCTCGGAAGAAGCGCTGCAACACGCGCAGACCCTGCGCGAATCCCTGGATGCATTACAAAACGCGGCCGCCCCCAGCATTTCCCATTCCTTCATGCGCGCCGCGCACACCCTGGCCGGGGTCAACCGAACCATGGGATTTCTGCCCGTCGCCGAACTGGCTTTTGCCCTCGAACAATGGCTCGAGCCGCGCATCGACAAAGCGGGAGCGATTGCCACGCCGCAACTGGTGTTGCTGGATGATGTGATCTCGGCGCTGGAAAGCCAGTGCATCGGTGTGCGCAATCTCGAAGCGCCGGTCGGCCAGCCCGAACTGATCGCGCGCCTGGCATCGGAACAGGCGCTAAATGTTCCCGTAGTGCCGCAGGAAGAAGAGTCCGCCGCGGTCGAACCCGTACCCACCGCTCCGCCAGAGGAGTCGCCTGCCGGCACCGAACCGGCATCGGTCGCGCAGCAACCGCGCCAGGTGCACGATGAAGTGGATGAACAATTGTTGCCGATCTTCCTGGAAGAAGCGCATGAACTTTATCCGCAGATCGGCAACACCCTGCGCGCATGGCGCGAGGCGCCGGATGACGCCCAGCTCGGGCGTGCCCTGCAGCGCAGCCTGCACACGCTCAAAGGCAGCGCTCGCATGGCCGGTGCAATGCGTTTGGGCGAGCTGACCCACCGGGTTGAGGACCGCATCAACCAGGCGATTGCGCAAAATGTGCTGGATGAAACTTTGTGGAACGAGATGGACAACTATCTCGACCGCATCGCCGCCGCCATTGAGCAACTGACTTCGCCCGAGACCGTCGGCGCCACGCCCGCTGCGGATAAGGTTCGCCCCGACGGTGCCGGTACCGGGGCAGCCGCCCCGGCGCTGGAAGTGGGGGCGGAAAGGGCAATCCAGGCCGCGCTGTTGCGGGTACGCTCCGACACCGTTGACCGCCTGGTCAACGATGCCGGCGAAGTCAGCGTGGCGCGAGCGCGCGCCGAAGCCGAGTTGCGCGAGTTTAGAAACGGCGTGCTCGAATTGACCGACAGCGTGGCCCGATTGCGCCAGGAATTGCGCGAGGTCGAGATCCAGGCGGAAAGCCAGATGCAGGCGCGGGTCGCCGCCAGCAGCGACAGCGAAAGCCAGTTCGATCCGCTGGAATTCGACCGCTTCACCCGCCTGCAGGAATTGACGCGTTTCATGAACGAAAGCGTGCACGACGTGCAAACCGTGCAGCAGAACCTGTTGCAAAACCTGGACGAGGCGAGCGCCGCGCTGAATGCGCAAACGCGCCTGAATCGCGATCTGCAGCAAGGCTTGATGAGCATCCGCATGGTGCCGTTCTCCAGCATCGGCGAGCGCCTGTATCGCATCGTGCGCCAGACCGGCAAGGAGCTGGGCAAACGCGCCAATCTGGAATTGAGCGGCGCCGAAATCGAGTTGGACCGCAGTGTGCTGGAAAAAATGACGGCACCGTTCGAACACCTGTTGCGCAACGCCGTCGCCCACGGCCTGGAAATGCCGGAGCAGCGCAGCCGCAGCGGCAAGGCGCC
>CAYTZF010000278.1:0-6020 GCA_964442265.1 uncultured Sideroxydans sp. | reverse complement strand
GCGGCAGGTGCTGCCGGTTGCTGCATCGCCTCCAGCATCTTGGCGGTTGCTTCCTTCAGTTTCGATTCGGAATCGATCAGGAACTGCGCCGATGTCACCACGATTTCGCCTTCGTTCAATCCGCTCACGATCTGGGTCTGGCCGTTGGCCGCCACGCCGAGCGTCACCGCGCGCGGCTCATACTGTCCCGGCACGCGCTGTACGAACACCTGCTCCTGCGTGCCGGTGCGCACGATGGCCTCGCTCGGCACCGTGATCGCCTCGACCTGACGGTCGGCCTGCACCGTCACCTGTCCGAACATGTCGGGCTTGAGATGCAAGCCCGGATTGGCGAATTCCAGCCGCGCCTTGACCGTGCGCGTCTTCGCGTCGAGGTAGGGATAGATGCGGGTCAGCTTGCCGCTGAAGGTGCGCCCGGGGATGCCCGCCACTTGCAGGTCGGCGTGGTCGCCCTCGCGCACCCAGGGCATGTCGTCCTCGTACAGATCGACCATCACCCACACCCGTGACAGGTCGGCGATCATGTACAGCTCGGTCGAAGGCTGGATGCGTTCGCCTGCGCGCGCGCCGATGCTCATCACGATGCCGCCCAGCGGCGCATGGATGTGCACCGCCTTGAAGATTTCACGCTTCTCTTTGAGTTGCGCGATCTGGTGTGCGGGAACATCGAGCAGGCGCAGCCGCTGCTCGGAAGAAATGAGCAGACTCTGCGCGCCCTCGCGCACGTCGGCAAAGGTGCTGTCCTTGAGTTTCTCCGCATTCTCCAGTGCCAGCAGATATTCCTCCTGGCTGGCCACCAGTTGCGGCGAATAGATGGAAAGCAGCATGTCGCCCTTGCGCACCGCATCACCGGTGTTATGGACGAACAATTCTTCCACCCAGCCATCGTATTTCGGATGCAGGCGCAGCAGGCGTTCCTCATCAACCGTGACGCGTCCGCCGGTGCGGATGCTGCGCGCCAGCGTGGCGCGTTGCGCAGCCTGGGTGCGCACGCCCATGTCCTGCACCATGACCGGGTCTATCTTCACCGTGCCGGGCAGCGCGGCGGTTTGTTCGTCTGCATACACCGGGAGGTAATCCATGCCCATCTCGTCCTGAGCCGGCACCGGCGAGGTGATCTCCGGGTTCATCGGGTTGCGGTAGAACAGCGCCTTGCGTTCTTTCGGCGCGTTGTCCTCGGCATACACCGGAATGTAATCCATGCCCATCTCGTCCTGCGCCGGTACCGGCGAGGTGATCGCGGGATTCATCGGGTTGCGGTAGAACAGCGGTTTGCCTGCTTCCGCACTGGCGGTTTGTTCTGTCGCGGTGTGCGAAGTGCGGCTGGCGAGCCAGTAGCCGCCGCCTGCACCGAGCAACAGGGCAACGATAACGGCGATGAGGATGCGCTTATTCATTTGTATTCTCCTTGGGGGCGGGAAGCGGCGCGCCGACGGCGGCTTGCAGATTCGCCAGCGCCTGCCAGCCGCTGGCGAGGGCTTTCCAGTATTGCGTTTCGTAGTTGTAGAGCGTGATCTGCGCACGCACCAGGTTTAGGAAGTCCACCTTGCTCACCTGATACACCGCGCGCATGGCCGACACGCTCTGCTGTGCCTGCGGAATGAGCCCGGTCTTGAACAGTGCGGCCTGTTTATGGGCGGAGTGATATTCCGCCAGCGCCTGTTCGATTTGCGTGCCGACCTGCAACACGCTGTCCTGCAGTTCGTATTCCTGTTGCTGCCGCTCGGCGTGGCGCTGTGCCACCGCTTTATCCTGGCGGCTGCCCGCGAACAACGGCAGGCTGATGCCGAGGGTAAGACTGGCAAAATCGGCACGCGCGCTGCCGTTCGGATTGTTGCCGTTGCGGAAGCCGTAAGCCATGCCAAGCTTGAAATCCGGGTAATAATCCTTCTCCGCCAGCCCGCGGCGCGCTTCTGCCGCTTCCACCAACTTGCGCCGGCCGGCGAGCAACGGACGGTTAGCCTGCGCCAGTTTGAACAGGGCGCCGTCATCGTCGAGCGGCGGCAGTTCTTCGGCGGCCTCGCGCGGCAGGTTGACCGGGGTGGCTGCGGCGCGTCCCAGCAGCGCATTCAGGCGCGCCGCCTGATTGCGCCGCGCCGCGTTCAGGGCAAGTTCCATATCCAGCAATTTGGACAGTTCCACCTGCGCCAGCAGCACATCGGACTGCATGCCTTGTCCGGTGCGGTAGCGCGTTTCGGCGATGGTGTTCAGTTGCCGCAGCAATGCCTGATTGCGCGACACCACGTCGAGCGCACGGTCGAGATAGAACAGATTCCACCAGGCGGCGCGCACATTGCGCGCCAGCAGCAGGCGCTGCTCGGCCACATCCTGTCCGGCAGCCTGTGCATCCCGTTCGGCGGCCTGTTCACGCAAGCCCAGCTTGCCCGGAAACGGCAGGGTTAGGCCGATGCCGATCTGTTGCTGCGTCATCGCTTCCTGCGAACTGGAAAAGGTGTCGGTCGGAAAGTTGATCGCGTTCAGCGACAGCGTCGGGTCGGGCATGATGCCGACTTGCGGGGGCACGGCAGCCAGCGCTTCGGCGCGCGCCTGTCGCGCCGCCAATGCGGGGCTGTGCGCCAATGCGAGCGCGACGGCATCCTCCGGCAACAGGGGTGCATCGCTTGCCGCCCGGGCCGGCAACGCCAACAGCACAACGCTTATCAGTCCGGCGCGCAGAAGATAATTCAGTGTGGCGGTCATTCCATTTCTCCTGTGATTGCGCCCGTCGCACAAGGACGGGCGCTGTCCTCGCTTATTTTTGTGGCGTGATGCGGGTCACGACAAACTTCTTCGGAGCTTCTTTAATCACCCCGAAGGTCACTTTCTGCCCCGGTTTGATGTTTTGTAGCAGGGTCGCGTCCTTGACCTTGAAATCCATGGTCATGCCGGGCCAGCCGAGCGAAGGGATCGGACCGTGGGTCAGGTTGACCTTGTTGCTTTGCAGATCGACCTTGTTCACCACCCCTTGCCCGCTATGGCCCTGGACGCTGGCGTGCATTTCCGCGTGGTTCATGTTGTGCTGATGGGCTTCTGCCAGTGCCACGGCGGGGGCGCTGGCGAGCAGAAAAATGGAAAGATTGAGGGTTGCGAGTTTCATGTTGTGCTCCTGATTGAATGAAATGAATCAAAGAGGCAGACGACGCGCGCAAAAACGACGCGCAGGCGCAAGCCGCCAGCGGACGACGCGGAACGCAAATCAGTTAGGCAAACGACAGACGGATTTGTCCCGCGTTAGACGCGGGCGAGAGGGGGCGGAACCAGCGGGGCGGAAATTTGCGAGACGAATATCTCGGGGATGAATGTAACAAGTTGACCGGTCGTCGCGACCAAGCTCGCAAAATGAGACGGCACGGGGGTGAAGCCGCTGCAAGCCAGATGGCAGACGCTGCAACTGGCGCAGGATGAATCTGGCGTATCGTGCATCACCGGGTCATTATGTACTGTTTGATGTCCGCTCATCCCGTGCTGCGACATTGCGGCAGACTGATGGCAACTGCCGGGCTGCAATTGCATGGCGATCGATGCCGCCAAGGCGCTACCGCTGGATAGCGGCAGCCACAGCAACAGGAACACCGCGATAAATTTTCGGGTAGTGCGCGACATGGCGCGCAATTTGACAGAGTTGGATACCGCTGTCAACTTGGCGGAAAGCAACTTTGCCGAATGCGACGAGAGGAAAAAGTGAAGTGCGGGCGGGTGGAAAATTTTTCCCGCATGTTTTCGTTGTCAGTCGGCAAAGGTCGCGTTACAGTTCGCGCCATTCACCAAACAACAAGAGGTTTGCTATGACGATATTGATTGCAATCGGTGTGTTGATAGTGTTCTTGTTGTTGGCGTTTTTTCGGGCCGCGATCTGGAACTGGCTGCTGGCGCTGGCCGTGATCGTGCCGGTGGTGGCGTGGCAGAGCCGGATGGCCGACGATACCTTGAAAATTGTGTTGCTCGCGCTCGGCGTGTTTGTTCTGCTGTTTGGGGTTCCCGCCCTGCGCCGCCTCTTCATCAGCAACTTTATCCTCAAACTTTTTCGCAAGATTCTGCCTCAAGTCTCACAGACCGAGCAGGAAGCGCTGGATGCCGGCACGGTGTGGTGGGACGGCGAGCTGTTCAGCGGCCGCCCGCGCTGGAGCCGCCTGCTGGCAATGCCGAAAACCGGCTTGAGCGAGCGCGAACAAGCCTTTCTCGACAACGAAGTCGGGCAGTTGTGCGCCCTGCTGGACGACTGGGACATCACCCATAAGCGCGCCGATCTGTCGCCTGAAGCCTGGCAGTTCATCAAGACCAAAGGCTTCTTCGGCATGATCATTCCGCAGGAATACGGCGGGCTGGAATTTTCCGCGCAGGCGCATTCGGCAGTGGTGGCCAAAGTATCTTCGCGCAGCGGTACAGCGGGCGTGACAGTAATGGTGCCAAACTCGCTCGGGCCGGCGGAGTTGCTGCTGAAATACGGCACGCAGCCGCAAAAAGACCAATATCTGCGCCGTCTGGCACAGGGACTGGAAGTGCCGTGCTTTGCGCTGACCGGGCCGTTTGCCGGTTCGGACGCCGGCGCGATCCCGGATTACGGCATCGTCTGCTACGGTGAATTCAACGGCCAGCAGAAAGTGCTCGGCATGCGCGTGACCTGGGAAAAACGCTACATCACCCTGGCGCCGGTGGCGACGCTGCTCGGCCTAGCGTTCAAACTGTACGACCCGGAACATCTGCTCGGCGCGGAAACGGCGCTCGGCATCACCCTGGCGCTGGTGCCGACCGATACCCCCGGGGTGCAAATTGGCCGCCGCCACTTCCCGCTTAACTCCGCCTTCCAGAACGGCCCGACCAGCGGCAAGGATGTGTTCATTCCGATGGAGTACATCATCGGCGGCATGACGCGCATCGGCCAGGGCTGGCGCATGCTGATGGATTGCCTGTCGGTGGGGCGCTCGATCTCGCTGCCGGCCAGCGCGGTCGGCGGATCAAAACTGGCGGTGCGCAGCAGCGGCGCCTATGCCCGTGTGCGCAAACAATTTCATGTGCCGGTGGGCAAGTTCGAGGGCGTGGAAGAAGCACTGGCGCGCATCGGCGGCAACACCTATGTGATGGACGCGACGCGGCGGATGACCGCGCTCGCGGTCGATCTGGGCGAGAAACCGTCGGTGCTCTCCGCCATCGCCAAATACCACTGCACCGAGCGCGGGCGGCAGGTGATCAACGACGCGATGGACGTGCACGGCGGCAAGGGCATCTGCATGGGGCCGGATAATTATCTGGCGCGCATGTACGAGCAAACCCCGATCGGCATCACCGTGGAAGGCGCGAACATTCTTACCCGCTGCCTGATCATCTTCGGCCAGGGCGCGGTGCGCGCGCATCCTTACGTGCTGAAAGAGATGCAGGCGGCGCACGATCAGAATGCAGCGCGTGCTTCACTCAATTTCGACGCGGCGTTCTTCGGCCACCTCAGCTTTAGTTTGAGCAACGCGGTGCGCTCCCTGTTGTACGCGCTGTCGGGCGGGCGCCTGATCGCGGTGCCGACCGGCGCGCCGACACCCCGCTATTACCAGTTGCTCCCGCGCTACGCGGCCTCGTTCGCTTTTGCCGCCGATATCGCCATGCTGTCGCTCGGCGGCTCGCTGAAGCGGCGCGAGAAACTTTCGGCGCGGCTGGGCGATGTGTTGAGCCAGCTTTATCTGTGCTCTGCCGTATTGAAAATATTCGAGGATGACGGCCGCCCGCGCGAGGATGAGCCGTTGCTGCACTGGGCTATGCAGGACAATCTGTTCCGTTTGCAGACCGCCTTCGACGGCGTGATGCAGAATTTCCCCAACCGTTTCTTTGCGCTGCTGCTGCGCGTGCTGATTTTCCCGCTGGGCCAATGCCGTCGCCCCCCGGCGGATGAATTGGGACATCGCGTGGCCAAACTGATGCTGGAACCGGGCCCGGCGCGCGACCGGCTGACCGCCGGCATCTTCATCAAGCAGGATGAGGAGGATGCGGTCGGCGCGCTGGAAGCCTCGCTGGCTAACACGCTGACCACCGAG
>CAYTZF010000277.1:0-2753 GCA_964442265.1 uncultured Sideroxydans sp. | reverse complement strand
GCTGGAGAAACGGCTGACCCTGAAGACACTGGCGCAATATCCGCTCATCACCTACGACTTCGCTTTCACCGGACGCAACAAGATCAACCAGGCGTTCAGTGAAGCCGGAATCGAACCCAACATCGCGCTCACCGCCATCGATGCCGATGTGATCAAGACCTATGTCGAACTGGGGCTGGGGGTCGGCATCGTGGCGCAGATGGCTTTCATCCCCGAGCGCGACCACCACCTGCAGATGCTCGACGCCGGCCACCTGTTCCAGCCCAGCACCACGCGCGTCGCCATTCGCCGGAACCAGTACCTGCGCGGCTTCGCTTATCACTTCATCGAACTGTTCGCCCCCCAGCTGACGCACGAGGTGGTGGCGCAGGCACTGCATCTGAGCCGCTAACCCCAAAAACCGCCGCTATAATTTCCCCGGGCCGACTGCCATGACATTGCCACGCATTTTATTTTTCGGACTGTTTCTGTTGCTGCCGCTGAGTTTGCAAGGCGCCACGGCGGATGCAAACCGGCAGTTTCTGGAGCGCCACTGGCAACGCCCGATTGCGCCGCAGGGCGAGGCGCCCGCATCGTTCAGCGCGCTGGAGGCCGCGCTCGACCCGGATGCCTGCGGTACCTGCCATATCGCCCAACTGGCCGATTGGAAAGACAGCCGCCATGCGCACGCGATGGACCCGGGCGTGCTCGGCCAGTTGCTGGACATGGAGGCGGAGGACCGGGCCAGCCATCAGGAGTGCCTGCGCTGCCATGCCCCGCTGGCCGAACAGGCGGAGGGGCTGGCGGTGCAAATGACAGAGCAGGACGCATCCGGTTTGCACCGGCACGGCATGATGTGTGCGGCCTGTCACGTGCGCGGGCACCGGCGCTACGGCCCACCGCGCCGCGACGGCAGCACGCCGCAGGCCGGCGAAGCCTTGCCGCACGGCGGTTTCCGGACCTCGCCGGCATTTGAAGATGCGCGCTTCTGCGCCTCCTGCCACCAGTTTCCGCCGGACGGTTACGCGCTCAACGGCAAACTGCTGGAAAACACCCTCGAAGAGTGGCAAGCCAGCCGCCACGCGCGCGAAGGCCGCACCTGCCAATCCTGCCACATGCCGGATCGCCGTCATCTGTGGCGCGGTATTCACGACCCGGAAATGGTCAGGCAGGGCGTGACCATCACCTCCTCCGCCGCCACGGCAAAAGGCCGCGCGCGCGCCAGCCTGACTTTGCGCAACAGCGCCACCGGGCATTATTTTCCGACCTATGTGACGCCCAAAATCTATCTCGAAATCCTGCAGGAAGACGCGGCGGGAAAAACGCTGGCGGGGACGCTCAAACAGGAAATCATCGGCCGCGAAGTCACGCTGGACATCACCCGCGAACTGTCCGATACGCGTCTGGCACCGGATGCACAACGCTCACTGCTCTACGACCGCCCGCTGTCGCCCTCGGCCGTCGCGCTGGTGGCGCGGGTGCGGGTGGAGCCGGATTACTTTTATGTCCGCGTGTACCGTTCCCTGTTGACCCAGGGCTTGCCGGACAAGGGCATGGCCCATATCCGCCGGGCGCTGCACGAGGCCCGCCGTTCCGGGTTTGAACTGTATCGGCAACGCACACCGGTTACGCCTTGAGACACACAGCCCGCGCGGCGGCCTGGGGTAAAATGCGCGCTTTCTGTTCCCGCCCGTTTCAGCCATGAATCTTATTCTGCAAGCCCTGCAAGCCATTCCGGCCGCCGCAATCGAGCATCTCGCCATCCTTTCGCGCGCCGCACAGGTTGAACAAACCAGCGCCCAACTCTGCCGTTTGCGCGGCGCGCAGCCGCACCCGGACATCGCCGGCTATTGTTTCGCGCAGCAGATCGATTACGGCTTCGTGCCGCAGGCGCGCCATCCCTCCGACTTCGGCCTGCTGGTGATGGACATGGATTCGACCCTGATCTCGATCGAGTGCATCGACGAGATCGCCGACATGCAGGGTCTGAAACCGCAGGTGGCGGCGATTACCGGGGCGGCGATGCGCGGCGAGATCGACTTCGCCGAGAGCCTGCGCCGCCGCGTGGCGTTGTTGGAAGGACTGGACGAGCATGCGCTGAACCGTGTGTATGACGAGCGCCTGCGCCTCAATCACGGCGCGGAAACGCTGCTGGCCGGACTCGGACAGCATGGCATCCGCACCCTGCTGGTCTCCGGCGGATTTCTGTTCTTCACCGAAAGGCTCAAGGCGCGTCTCGGCCTAGACTTCGCCCATGCCAACCAACTGGAAATCATGAACGGCAAATTGACCGGCAAGGTGCTCGGCAAGATCGTCGATGCGCAGGGCAAGGCGGACTGGCTGAACCGCATCCGGGCGGAACTGGAACTGCAACCGGAACAGGTGATCGCGATGGGCGACGGCGCCAATGACCTGAAGATGATGGCCGAGGCGGGCGTGAGCATCGCCTACCACGCCAAGCCGGTGGTCAGGGCACAAGCGGGCTATGCGCTCAATTTCGTCGGTCTGGACGGGGTGCTTGCGCTACTCGGCCAATAACAGGGGCTTGAAAAATGTAGCAAGGATGGCCAACTCGCAGGATGGGTTGAGCGCAGCGATACCCATCGTTAAATTCAGCCGACGATTGATGGGTTTCGCTACGCTCAACCCATCCTTGTATCTTTATCTCCGTGGTGGTTAGCTACCACCGCACGAAGCAGAGGTAGCCTGAACCCATCCTTAAGGCATTGACCTTGTAGCGTAGATCAGGCCCTCTGCTTCACCTCTCGCCAGCA
>CAYTZF010000276.1:0-1791 GCA_964442265.1 uncultured Sideroxydans sp. | reverse complement strand
TCGGCGTGTCGCGCGCAGATTTCATCAAGCCGGAAAAGACTGAAGCGGAAGCGGTTTTGCCGTAATGGAGTTTCTCGCCGGGCTGCTCGACATCGTCCTCCATCTCGACGCGCACCTGCTGGCATTGGTGCAGGAATACGGGGTCTGGGTGTATGCCATCCTGTTCTTCATCATTTT
The DNA here is from genome assembly GCA_964442265.1 of uncultured Sideroxydans sp. Lineage (GTDB taxonomy): Bacteria > Pseudomonadota > Gammaproteobacteria > Burkholderiales > Gallionellaceae > Sideroxyarcus. Next base: position 1,614 of record CAYTZF010000276.1, on the reverse strand, counting down.
TGCCGAGACCGGACTGGTCATCGCGCCGTTCCTGCCCGGCGACTCGCTGCTGTTCGTGATCGGCGCGCTGTGCGGCATGGGTTCACTCGACCTTGAAGTGGCGCTGCCGCTGCTGATCCTCGCCGCGTTCATGGGCGACAACACCAACTACTGGATCGGCCGCCTGCTCGGTCTGCGTCTGCTGGAACACGCCAGCCCGCGCTTCATCAGGCACGAGCACCTGGAAAAGACCCACGCCTTCTATGCCAAACACGGCGGCAAGACCGTCATCTTCGCGCGCTTCCTGCCGATCATCCGCACCTTTGCCCCGTTCGTTGCCGGCATCGGGACCATGAACTATCGCCACTATGTGATATTCAGCATCATCGGCGGCGTGAGCTGGATCGGCAGTCTGATCCTCGCCGGTTATTTCTTCGGCAACATTCCGGTCATCAAGGACAATCTCACCCTGATGATTCTCGTCATCGTCGTCGTCTCATTCGTGCCCGCGATGATCGAATTCCTGCGCCATCGCCGGCAGCGCGCGCAAGCCAACTAGATTTTCGGCGCGCCAGTTTTGCCGCGCCCATGCCCATAACACTTCCAGATTATCCTTGCGCAACGCCGGCGGCGGATGCTGCCGCAGGAAGGACAGCGCGCGCCACAGCGCGGCGACAGGTTGTGCCGTATCCACCGCCTCCGCCAGCGTCTGCTTGCTGAGTTTTTCTCCCGCCTCGTTCACCGCAACCGGCAAGTGCATGTAGTGCGGCGTGGGCAGGCCAAGCAGACCTTGCAGATGAATCTGGCGCGGCGTGGAAGCGAGCAAGTCGGCACCGCGCACGACATGCGTAATGTCTTGACGGGCATCATCCACCACCACCGCAAGCTGATAGGCGAACAGCCCGTCCGCCCGTTTCACCACGAAATCGCCGATGTCACGCTCAAGTCGCTGCGACTGATTTCCTTGCAAGGCATCGGAAAATTCGAGCGGTGTATTGTTGGTGCGCACCCGCCACGCCCGTTTTTCGCGCCCCGCCGGAATGCCATGACGGCAAGTACCGGGATAGACCGCCCCCTCAATGCCAAGCAACGCCGAGTCTGAAATCTCCTTGCGTGTGCAACAACATGGATAGGCAGTGCCGTTGTCCTTCAATCGTCGCAGCGCGGTTTCGTAGGCCGCCGTGCGCCGGCTCTGGTAAATGACGGGTTCGTCGCTGTGCAGACCGAATGCGGCCAGCGTGTGCAGGATATCGTCCGCCGCGTCCGGCACGCAGCGCGGTGTATCCAGATCTTCCATGCGCACCAGCCAGGTGCCGTGATGGTGTTTCGCGTCGAGATAGCTGCCGACAGCGGCGACGAGCGAGCCAAAGTGCAGCGCGCCGGTGGGAGAGGGGGCGAAGCGCCCGCGATAGGTTGGTGAGGAAGGCATTCGGTCGTAGGTTGGGTGGAGCGAAGCGATACCCAACGAGCGGCAATGATGGGCAATGATGGATATCGCTACGCTCAACCCATCCTTGTATCTTTATCTCCGTGGTGGTTAGCTACCACCGCACGAAGCAGAGGTAGCCTGAACCCATCCTTAAGGCATTGACCTTGTAGCGTAGATCAGGCCCTCTGCTTCACCTCTCGCCAGCA
>CAYTZF010000275.1:0-1551 GCA_964442265.1 uncultured Sideroxydans sp. | reverse complement strand
AGACCGCCGACGCCCAGCGCGATGTCCAACCCCAGCGAGCCGGTGGACACCACCTCGACATCCTTGATCACCTCGCCCTCGCCCAGGCGCATGATCGAGCCCTTGCCGAATTGTTTTTCGATCTGGCTCAATGCCGCCGCGAGCGCCTTGCTTTTGTTATCGTCCATGGTGTTTCCTTTCAAAAAAATACTGGCGGATTGTGGCACAGCAATTTGGAGTTGTACAGAACGTTCGTTCTTGAGTGATTTCAGGGTGCCTCTAATAATTCAAAGTTCAAAGCAAGACAAGGCGCGAGAAAAAAATTGCGACGCAGCATATGCATGATATGTAAGGAGTAATTTTTTGAGAGCAACGCTGTATTGCGACGAAATTTGGATTATTAGAGGTGCCCGTTAGGCGCTGGCGGTTGTCTGCTGCAATAGCTCCAACACCCCCTGCAGTGCAATCCGCACCGCCTGCGCGCGCACTTCGGCGCGGTTGCCGGACAAGTGGTGCACACGGGCAGACGTCGCGCCATGTTTGATTCCCCAGGCGAACCAGACCGTGCCGACCGGCTTGTCCGGCGTGCCGCCGTCCGGCCCGGCAATCCCGCTCACCGCCAGCGCCACCTGCGCCGCGCCGTGTTGCAATGCGCCGGCCACCATCGCGCGCACCGTCGCTTCGGACACGGCACCGTGGCCGATCAACGTCGCTTCGGTCACGCCCAACATCTGCTGTTTCGATTGATTGGAATAGGTCACGAATCCGCGCTCGAACCAGGCCGAACTGCCGGCAATCGCGGTAACCGCCTGCGCCACCCCGCCGCCGGTGCAGGATTCCGCCGTCGCCAGCATCAGCCCATGCGCCTTGAGCGCGCCGCCAACCTGCGCGGCCAGCATATCCATCACAGCCCCCGCGCCAAGTCGTTCTGAATATCCACCGCCGCCTCCAGGCCGACCGCGATGCGGATCAGGCCGTCGCTGATGCCCGCCGCCGCGCGTGCTTCCGGCGAGATGCGCGCATGGGTGGTGGTCGCCGGATGGGTAATGGTGGACTTGGTGTCGCCCAGATTGGCGGTGATGGACAGCATCTGTGTGTTGTCGATCACGCGCCAGGCAGCGTCCCTGCCGCCCTTCACCTCAAATGCCACGATGCCGCCGCCGGTCTTTTGCTGTTTCAGCGCCAGCGCATGCTGCGGATCCGACGGCAGACCGGGATACAACACACGCGCCACGTTCGGCTGCTGTTCCAGCCACTGTGCCAGTTGCAAGGCGTTGGCACTGTGCGCCTCCATGCGCAACTTCAGCGTTTCCAGCCCTTTCAGGAACACCCACGCATTGAACGCGCTCATGGTCGGCCCGGTGGTGCGCAGAAAGCCATATACCGGCTCCATCAGTTTTTTGCTGCCCAACACCGCACCGCCCAGCACGCGCCCCTGTCCGTCGATGTACTTGGTGGCGGAATGGATAATGATGTCCGCGCCGAATTCCAGCGGGCGCTGCAGGATCGGCGTGCAGAAACAATTGTCCACCGCCAGCAGCGCGCCGCATTGCTTCGCGATGGCGGCAATCG
>CAYTZF010000274.1:0-2614 GCA_964442265.1 uncultured Sideroxydans sp. | reverse complement strand
TTCATCGTAGCTCATCCGGGGTGAGAGAGGGAGCTACAACGAAACATCCTGACAACCATCCAGTCGCCTAATCGTAGCTCATCCGGGGTGAGAGAGGGAGCTACAACGCGCCGATTACGTGCCCGGTATGGAACACAATCGTAGCTCATCCGGGGTGAGAGAGGGAGCTACAACGCAATACTCTGCCATTTAACAGGGGTTAAGATCGTAGCTCATCCGGGGTGAGAGAGGGAGCTACAACATTGAAGAGCCGCCCCGCAAGGGGGCGTCACTTCAATGTCGCGCTTCGCGCGGTTTAGCAAAAGTGCCCCGCACCTGCAACGCCTTCTGCGGCACATCGCTGATCAGGATATCGACGCCCAGGCGCAGTGCGCGCCCAATCTGCTCGTCTCTGTTGCAGGTATAGACGGCGAGACGCTTGCCGCGCTCGCGCACTGCGGCGACCATGTTTTCATCCAGCGTGGCGATATGCACGCACACACCATACAACCAGGGCTGCGCACGCAGGATGCGTTGCGCGTAAACCGCATCGTGTTCCGGTTCCAGATTGAGCACCAGCGGGAAGTCCGGCGCGATGTGATGGGCATAGCACAGAGAATCGAGATCAAATGAGGAAGCCAGCATCCCTGCCGATCCCGTCCCGGCCGCTTGCAGGGTCTGGCGCACCTTGGCCTGCTGCTGCGCCTCCGGCTCGCCGGGATAGCGCTTGATCTCCAGCAGCAGCGCGCAACGGGCGCGATACGCCGCGACAAAATCCTGCAAGCGCATCACCCGCTCCGCTGCCGCACCGGAAAAATGCGCGGCGAAATTCATTGTCTGCAATTGCATCAGGTCATATTCATCGATGCGCTTCCCCGGCCAACCGAGCTTGGCCAGATCGTCGTCGTGCCACAGCACGCACACGCCGTCACGGCTGATCTGGATGTCGGTTTCGATGCCGTCGATGGGCCAGGCCAGCGCCCTGTCGAAAGCGCTGCGCGTGTTCTCCGCCGCTTCCCGCCGCGCGCCGCGATGCGCGTAGATCAATGTCTTAGTTTTCATACAACCCTCTAGCCACAGAGATCACAGAGTACACAGAGAGGTCGTCGCATCTCTCGCATACAGCGGATTTCTCTGTGAACTCTGTGTCCTCTGTGGCAAATTTTTTTCCTTTATGACAATCCTTCGATGAATGTCCGCATGGCGGCTTCCATCGCCGCATAGTGCGGATTCCAGGTCAGGCGGCGCAACACGCCGCGCGCCAGATGTTGCGGCAGTACTTCGCCCCACCAGTCCGCGCGTGTCCTGCACGCCGCGTATTGCTGTTCATCCCCGGCGAAATAATGCAGACAGTTCGCGTAGTCGCCGCGCGCGCCGTAATGCGCATCGTCGGGCGGCATGACGACGGCGGTGTGCGCGCCACAAAGAATGTGCTGTTCCGGCAGATAGCTGTTAACCCATTCGGCATCCGCCAGTTTGGGGTCTTGCGCCGCATACCACAGCAGCTTGCGCAGGGGATGGCGCACACGCTGGATGAAACGCAGGGTAGCGTCGGCATGCACGGTCGCATCGTCCGCACTGGCGGCGGCGAACACCGGGAGATTCAACCCGTCGCGCGGCAGGGCGCGGGTCAGCGCATACATCTGCGCCGCCGCATTCTTGCAGAACGATTCATATTTATAGGGATCGGCATCCGGCAACACATTCACCCACGCGGCTTGCGGCCTCAGCCAGCTAACCAGCTTGTGCAGATTGGCCCAGCGTGCCCGCGCGGTGATCTCCAGCGCGGGTGAAAAAAGAAACAGGCCGCGCACCCGCGCATCCCGCGCGGCGTGATACACGCTCAATGCGCCGCCCGCCGAAAATCCGCCCAGATACAGCTCATCCACTTCGCCATCCAGACAATCGGCGCCGTAAGCCACGGTTCGCGCCCATTCCTGCCAGCACGCATCGAGTAGGTCGCCCGGCTGCGTGCCGTGCCCCGGCAGCAACACCACCATCACGCGAAAACCGTTGCGCTGGAAAAACGCGGCCAGATGGCGCAGGTGATAGGGTGAATCACTCAGGCCGTGGGTCAGCAGGATACCGCGCCGATAAGTTTTGTTTCGCCCTCGCTGAAACTCTCCCGCAGGCAACAATTCGAACGGGGCGTTGCCGTCGATTACGGCTTCCGCCTGCCCCGTCCGCAGCGCGTGCAACATCGCCCGCGTCTGTCGCACATAGTCCGCGAACGGCAGCCCCGCCGCCGCACAGCGCGCATTCATGCCGGAGGCACGGTGGCGTTGTTCAAGCTCTGTCATCCTTGCTCCGTCATCACGGCGTAACAAACCGTAGTTATCTTCCTTTTCCCTAACCCGCAGGAGAAACCCATGCCCAGCATTCTACCTGTTGAAAAGTACCGTACCACTGCCCGCGCACAATTCCTGGCAGACCATTTTTTGTCGTCAACCGTCAGGGAGCATTCCGTGGCACCTTTGCGCGAGATCATCGACCGGCGCCGCCTGAACGCCGTTTTTCAGCCCATCATCAACCTTGCACACGCCGATTTTCTCGGCTTCGAAGGATTGATCCGCGGACCGGCAGACAGCCCGCTGCATACGCCGGTCAAACTGTTCGGCGCGGCCGAACAGCACGG
>CAYTZF010000273.1:0-4379 GCA_964442265.1 uncultured Sideroxydans sp. | reverse complement strand
CCCGCAGGCCAATATCTGCAAGATCACAAGGTGGCGGTGAAAGATTTCAACAGCTACGGCTCGCGCCGCGGCAACCACGAAGTGATGATGCGCGGCACTTTCGCCAACGTGCGCGTGAAGAACCTGATGCTGCCGCCGGGTACGGACGGCAGCCGCGTCGAAGGCGGCTACACGCTGTACCAGGGCGAACAGATGGCGATCTACGATGCGGCGATGAAGCACATTGCCGATGGCACCCCGACTGTGATTTTCGCCGGCGAGGAATACGGCACCGGATCATCGCGTGACTGGGCCGCCAAAGGCACACAGTTGCTGGGTGTGAAGGCCGTCATCGCCGGGAGCTATGAGCGCATCCACCGCAGCAACCTGGTGGGCATGGGGGTGTTGCCCCTGCAGTTCAAGGGCGGCGACAGTGTGGAGAGTTTGCACCTGCGCGGCGATGAAACCTTCGACCTGCTCGGCATCAGCGACAACCTGAAGCCGCAACAGGACGTTCAACTTTCCATCACACGCAAAGACGGCAGCAAACAAAATGTTGCCCTGCTGCTGCGCATCGACACCCCGATCGAAGTGGACTACTACCAAAGCGGCGGCATCCTGCCGTATGTACTGACGGAACTGGTAAGCAGGGCGTAACGCTCACCCCTCCTCCTTCAACCACAACGCCCTGTAATGCCGGGCTTTGTGGTTGCGCAAGAGCGGGCGTCCGTGTATGCAAAACAGGATAGGCGGGCAGGAGCGGCAGAAAGCCTTCTTCACCGGTCGTTTCATCATCAGGGTTGGCATACTTGCCATGCCCGTTAGGATAGGCGCTCCTGGTTGGGGCGTTTCGGCGCTCTCATCACCATGTTAAGCAAACTCAATCCCAGCCAGCGCGAAGCGGTCAAATATCTCGGTTCTCCGCTGCTGGTTCTCGCCGGTGCCGGCAGCGGCAAGACCGGCGTCATCACCCACAAGCTGGCTTATCTCGTCAATGAATGCGGCTACGCGCCGCGCAACATCGCGGCCATCACCTTCACCAACAAGGCGGCCAACGAGATGCGCGAGCGCGTCGGCAAGCTGCTGGCCGGACAGAATACCAAGGGCATGACGATCAGTACCTTTCACGCGCTGGGGATGCAGATCCTGCGCGAGGAAGCGCCACTGCTCGGCTACAAGAAACAGTTTTCCATCTTCGATACGGCGGATACCGGCAAGATCGTCAGCGAGCTGCTGGGCAGTCCGGACAAGCAGGAGATACGTGCCGCGCAAAGCGTGATGTCGAACTGGAAGGCCGCATTCCTCACGCCGCAACAGGCGGCAGACCAGGCCGGGAACGAGGAACAGCAACGCGTCGCCCTGCTCTACCAGCGCTATCAGGAAACCCTGCGCGCCTATCAGGCGGTGGACTTCGACGATCTGATTCGCCTGCCGGTGGAGTTGTTCAAGGCACACGAAGAAGCCATTCAGCGCTGGCAGCACCGCTTCCGTTATCTGCTCATCGACGAGTACCAGGACACCAACGATTGCCAGTACCGGATGATGAAATTGCTGGCGGGCGAGCGCGCCGCCGTCACCGTGGTGGGCGACGATGACCAGTCGATTTACGCCTGGCGCGGGGCGAGCACGGCCAACTTGAGCAACTTGCAGCACGATTACCCCACCCTGCGGGTGATCAAGCTGGAGCAGAACTACCGTTCCTCGCAGCGCATCCTGCAAAGCGCCAACCACCTGATCAAGCACAACACCAAACTGTTCGAGAAGAACCTGTGGAGCGAGCACGGACCCGGCGATCCGGTGCGGGTGTTCGCGGCCAAGGACGACGAGAATGAGGCCGAATCGGTGGTGCTGCGCCTGCTGGCGCACAAGTTCGAGCATCGCACGCGCTTTGCCGATTACGCCATTCTTTACCGCAGCAACCACCTGTCGCGCGTGTTCGAGGAACAGTTGCGCACGCACAAAGTGCCTTACACCGTCAGCGGCGGGACTTCTTTTTTCGACCATGCGGAGATCAAGGACCTCGTCGCCTACCTGCGCCTGATCGCCAATCCGGACGACGATCCGGCCTTCATTCGCGCGGTCACCACGCCCAAACGGGGGATTGGCAACAGCACGCTGGAGAAACTTGCCCGGCATGCCGGACAACGCCACATCAGCCTGTTCGAGGCGGCATTCGAGCCGCCCATGGTCGAGCAGTTGCAGCCGCGCCAGCACGAGGACCTGCTCACCTTCTGCAACTTCATCAACCGCATGCAGGCACGCGCGGAAAAAGAGCCGTGCAACGAAGTGATGGGCGACCTGATGAGCGCGATCGACTACGAAGCCTGGCTGTTCGACAGCTTTGAGCCGCGCCAGGCGGAAAGCAAATGGAAGAACGTTGAGGATTTCCTCGGTTGGATGAACCGTAAATCCGAAGCGGACGAGAAAACGATGATGGCCATGACGCAATTGATCGCCCTGCTCAACCTGCTCGAATCGCGCGAGCAGGAGACGGATGCGGTGTCGCTTTCCACTTTGCACGCGGCCAAGGGACTGGAGTTCGGCCATGTGTTCATGGTCGGGGTGGAAGAAGGCATCCTGCCGCACGAGCGCAGCGAAGCGCCGGATCAGATCGAGGAAGAACGCCGCCTGATGTACGTCGGCATCACCCGCGCGCGGCGCTCGCTGCAGATCAGCTACTGCACCCGGCGCCGCCGCGGCAAGGAATCCTCCGCGCGCGACCCCAGCCGCTTCATCGGCGAACTGCCGCAGGCGGATCTGGTATTTGCCGGCGCGGTGCCGGCGGGCAATGCGCCATCGGTCACCAAGGCAGAGGGAATGGACCGGCTGGCCCGGATGAAGGCGATGCTGGGCACAAGCTGACCGGTTCGTGCTGTCAAAATCCGGTAAAATGAAAATGCTTTAATTCTGCACATCGAACCAGATCACTTCGGAATAACACTCCATGAAAATCGCCATCGCCGGCACCGGCTACGTCGGCCTCTCCAACGCCGTTCTGCTTGCGCAACACAACGAGGTGGTCGCGCTCGACATCCTGCCGGAGAAAGTGGCGATGCTGAACCGCAGGCAATCACCGATCGAAGACGCCGAGATCGAAGATTATCTGGCGCACAAGCCGCTCAAGCTGCGTGCCACGCTGGACAAGACCGAAGCCTATACCGGCGCCGACTACGTCATCATCGCCACGCCGACCGATTACGACCCCGAGACCAACTACTTCAACACCCGCTCCATCGAAGCGGTGATCAAGGATGTGCTGGCCATCAACCCGCAGGCGGTGATGGTGATCAAATCCACCGTTCCCGTCGGTTACACGGCCAAGGCGCGCACACAGTTCAACTGCGATAACCTGATCTTCTCGCCCGAGTTCCTGCGCGAAGGCCGCGCGCTGCATGACAACCTGCATCCCTCGCGCATCGTCATCGGCGAACGGTCACAGCGTGCCGAAACCTTTGCCAATCTGCTCAAGCAGGGCGCGGTAAAGCAGGATATTCCGACACTGTTCACCGACTCCACCGAGGCCGAGGCGATCAAGCTGTTCGCCAATACCTATCTGGCGATGCGCGTCGCCTACTTCAACGAACTGGACACCTATGCCGCCACGCACGGGCTGGACACACTGCAGATCATCCGGGGCGTCAGCCTCGATCCGCGCATCGGCGATCATTACAACAACCCCTCATTCGGCTACGGTGGCTATTGCCTGCCCAAAGACACCAAACAGATGCTCGCCAATTACAAGGATGTGCCACAGAACCTGATCCACGCCATCGTCGAGGCCAACACCACGCGCAAGGATTTCATCGCCTTTGACATCCTCAAGCGCAACCCGAAAGTGGTCGGCATCCACCGGCTGGTAATGAAAAGCGGGTCCGACAATTTCCGCTCCTCCAGCATCCAGGGCATCATGAAGCGCATCAAGGCCAAGGGCATCGAAGTCATCGTGTACGAGCCTGCACTGAAGGAACCCGAGTTCTTCCACTCCAGAGTGGTGAACGACCTCGATCAATTCAAACAACAATCCGATGTCATCGTGGCTAACCGCATCACCGACGATATCCTCGATGTGGCGGATAAAGTGTTTAGCCGCGATCTGTTTGGCAAGGATTGAAATCGGCCGCTGTCCCGGGTATTACAAACAGAAGAGAGTGCATCGTTGCAGTATTTGCTTTGGCGTGTGACGATATGACCGCTAATAAATTTTAATAACGTTGGGGTCGCGAGCTATGAAAACAGCAGTAATTACAGGTATTACGGGACAAGACGGTGCCTACTTGGCGGAACTCTTGCTGGCAAAAGGCTATACGGTTTATGGAACCTACCGCCGTACCAGCTCGGTCAATTTCTGGCGGATACAAGAGTTGGGTATTGATAAGAATCCGAGCCTGCATTTGGTTGAA
>CAYTZF010000272.1:0-1771 GCA_964442265.1 uncultured Sideroxydans sp. | reverse complement strand
GCCGGCAGCCGCCGAATCTGGAGCGACTGCGGGGCAGGATCGTTGTGCTGCATGCTTTTCAGATGCTGTGCCCGGGTTGTGTGAGCCACGGCGTGCCGTTGGCCGAGCGAGTGCACCGGCAGCTGGCCGGCGACGATCTGGTTGTCGTCGGTCTGCATACGGTGTTTGAACATCACGCGGCGATGACGCCGGTGGCGCTCGAGGCTTTTTTGCACGAATACCAGATCACCCATCCGGTCGGCGTGGATACGCATGCGCCGGGCGTGGCGATTCCCCTGACGATGGCGAGTTACGACTTGCGCGGCACACCGAGCATGGTGGTCATCGACCAACTGGGCCGCATCAGAATGCACGAATTTGGCAAGGTGGATGAATTGCTGCTGGGCAGCATTCTGGGGAAATTGCTGGCCGAGGCGGCCGCTGGGCGGGAAAATCATTCGGCCTGATCAAGACGGGTCTCCAGCGCCGGAAACAGCTCGCGTTCCTCGAAGCGCACATGCGCCTTCAGGTGTTGTCCAAATTGGCGCAATACTGCCCTGTCGGCGGACCGCATGCGCTCCTTTAATTCTGCCAGCTGGCGGTGGTCGAGCAGGGCGTGCTCGACCAGCGCTTGTTGCGGTGTATCCCGCAGCAGCGGGAACAGGGATTCCTCTTCAAGCGAGAAGTGGGGCTGCAACTCGTTCGTGTAGGACTGGATGACATGTTGGCATGCCTGGTTGATGGCGGCATCCTCTCCGTCTGCGGCCTGTGCGCACAGCTTCGCCAGCTTGAGCGCGCTGTAATGCTCGCGCGATAACGGCTGCAAGCGGGGGTGGCGTTGCATGAAGAAATTTAAACGCGTTTAAAGTTAATGGTGATTTGACCCGGCTCACGCGCCACGTACTCGATGGCGATGTGTTCTCCATAGCGCTGCTGTAATTGTCCCAGCAGGGGAATCGGGTCGTGGTCGTTCATGAACTGCATGGTTTCGCCCGGATTGAGCGAGTCCAGCGCGCCGAAGATCGCGGCATGGCGGAAACGTTTGGCGATGCCGCGCGCATCGAACGGATAGTTGAGTCCGAAGGAAATCGTGGTCGAACAATCGTGTGACATTAAAATAACTCCTGGTTGGCTGGAAGCGTTGATCCACAGGGCGCAATGAGAAAAGGCGCTTATACATTCATCTTTAGAGAATGATATAACTTGTGACAACCGGATACAACCCCGGCGCAAGCAAGGAAAAGGTCAACGCCCGGATCTGCGCAGTTTTCCCGGTGCAATGCCGATGACCCGTTTGAATGCCTTGCGGAATGCGGCTTCGGATTCGTAGCCGCACTCTATGGCGACATCCGGCATGTTTGCATTTTCACGCGTCAGCAGGCCGGCGGCTTGTTGCATGCGCCAGATCGTCACAAATTCCATCGGCGGCAGCGCGACCAGCCGGGTGAAGCGTTCGGCAAAGGCGGAACGCGACTGGCAGGCAAGCGCGGCCATGCGTTCGATGCTCCAGCTTTCGCCGGGGGTATCGATGAACGCGGTCAGGGCGGGGCGCAGATGCGCATCCGACAGGCCGAGCAACAGTGGCGAAAGCTGCGGCGCCTGATGCAGGGTGTGGCGCAGGACATACAGGAACAGCACATCCGACAGGCGATCAAGCACGGCTGTCACGCCGAGGTCATTCAGTGCTGCTTCCTCGGTCATCAGCTCAATGATCCCGCGCAGCGGCTTGCCGACCGGGCTTTGATCCGGGCGGATCAGCAGGAAGTCCGGGAACGAGGCGAGCAACAGGCGG
>CAYTZF010000271.1:0-21455 GCA_964442265.1 uncultured Sideroxydans sp. | reverse complement strand
CGCTTCTACCCATTCAACGCTTTCCGCTCGCTGCTTGGCATTGCTGGCGATGTCACTGCGCCGACCTATGCCGAGCTTTATGCAAAAAAATCAAAACCCACTACCGGTAGTGATCTTGGGTGCTAACCGGATAAGCACGGAATGATTAAGGGAATTACAACAGGGGTTGGAGTGGGGGAGTGGCAGTCTGTTGATGGCTGACATCATTGATTTAGCTGATGGCTGACATCATTGATTTAGCCCACTTTGTAGAGTCAATGCCGCTCTTGGCTGTGGTGAATCTGACAGTAATGAGCTGCATTAGTATTCTTGTAAGTTAACAATGTGTATTCCACATTGCTAATGCGATGAAGGGTAAAATGCCAAAATTCCACCCTTGGTTGAGTTGAAGAAACCAACTAATCTCTGTGGAGATCAAGTCAACCAGTTCCATTCAGAACCGGCACCAAGATGGGTGCCCACTATGACTTGTGGCAATAAAAACTTCAGGGAGAACGTGTTGCCTCTAGGATATTTGATGGTCGAAGATTACCTGCGCGCAGTGCGGGGGCGAGTTGTCGGCCGCGTTATAACAGATGCAAAAGACCGGAATTACCGACGTGAATACGTCTGCGACGACGCAGGAGACATCATCCTTGTTCGTCGTGAGGATGGAAATGGCGACACAGTATCTATTCCAAAAATTATTGAGCTCGACGAGTCACTAGTTGCCTTCTTCGGGCTGTACAGTGGTGACGGCGCTAAAGGATCTGAGGATCGGAAGGAGGTTGGTCGGATCGTGCCTACGATCTCGTTTTCTCAGAAAGAGAAGCACCTTGTCCGGTTCGCCGTGGACCAGTTCCGTCGACTATTTCCTGGGAACATCCGCTTCACGTTCTCCCTCGGAGAAGACAGTGCTTACTTCATGGCGGGGGAGGGCCTTGATCGCCTGAATGCCTATTACTTTGAGGCAACTGGCAGTGGGACGCCAGTGACCAAGACACTAGACGTCGTGCGCCAAAACATCAATGACAAGGATCGTCAATACCTCGCCGAAGTACGCCCAGACGTCGCCGGAACCAACGAGGATCATCTGGCGTTTTATTATCAACATCAGGAAGCCATGGAGGCAATCTTCGTGGCTGAGAAGACTGCGGAGCTCGCTAGCGTTGGAATTGAGCCCGACGACGACATCAAAATTACTGCTTCCTTGCGTCGCCCTTTCAAGAAAGGGGCCCGGCAGCCGGGGGGGTCGAGCCGTTCCGACGAAATACACCTTGGAGGACTGAACGGGGTCGGCGAGTTGTTCCTAAAGATGATGCACGAGATTGAGGATACGGTACTGCGCGACGTTCAAACTTCTAGCCAAGGGCTCGTCTGTTGGATCGCCAAGCCCTCAGAAGTTGGACAGTCGCTTGACCTTCTCGATTTCTACACGAACAACCCGTTCGGAAAAATCAACCGGGAGCGTCCCGCGAAGATCACCCTTGACGGTGATAGGCTGCTTGGCCAGTGGCGGCGCTCAAGCGAAATCCACCTCCGCCGATCTCTGCGCATTGATCCGCTGTGGTGCTATGTCGCAGGTTTATATCTGGCCGAGGGGTCTACTCCCAAGGAGGCGCTTTTTCAGATGTTCGGGGCGAACCCAGGCGCGATGTCCATGGGCTTCACCTCGTCGGAAGGTGCCAGTCTGGAGTTGATGCTGCGGACCTTGCGTAAGGTCTTCTTCCCAGAAGACTGCCTCGAGGCATGGAAGGTCAAGGTGGGCAGCCAATACTTCCCCGAACTCGTTGTCACCGGTCTCAAGCACGGCGTTCCGATGCTGCGTGGTGGTGCCAGCGGCGACGGCAAGTTGCGAACAATGGAGGTGTCGCTGGCTATCAAGCAGTGGGCTTTGGACGTTGCCGACGATCCACTTGAAGGTGCGAGTTTGCTCAGTTCGGAGTACGCCGACCGCTACTCCCATGTTGAGCCAACCGGCTCTGGAGTAGCCAGGATCGACTTCTGGGCGTCCTCGACGCTTTGCCGCTGGTATTTTCCGTTGTTGATGCACACAGTCTTCGGCGAAATAGTTGAGGATCCTATGGAGGAGTTTTACTGATGGCCATCCATCCGATTCTGCCGGGCGTGGTTCTCGAGGCTGGTTTTTCCCATCCCACCTACGAGAATTATCTACGCTCATGGCGCGAGCAGGCGATCGTTGATGCGGATGTTGGGATGGCAGCAGCCTCGGTTTGCCATCAGGCGACCCTGATTGATCTCGTTCTCGACGGACGGCCGACCCATGATTGGCTCTCGATCATGGAAGATATGCTCACTGATGAGGCCGGCCGACCGTTGGCCTACTCCGAGGGTTTTGGAAACCGCCTCTATAAATTTGCGGGCCAGCTCCGCCAATCGACCGTCCATTCAATTCACACACGTTGGTGGATTGAGACGCTAACTAAGCCTGAGGCTGTTGATCATGACCAGTTTGCGGACCGGATTCTTGCCAAAAAGGGCCCTGACGGGTTGATTATCGATGCGGACGTTAGCCCGACCATCTTGCGCCATCGGATGAAGGCGGAGATTTCAATGTCAGCGTTAATGGGAGCAGAAATCCTTGCCAAGGCGGGGCGCCTGACCGACTCACTCCGCTTGGAGCTCGCCTCTAGCCTGTGCGATCCGCGCAAGGTTCCGCCGCTCGGATACATGACCAGCGAACAGTTCCGCCTTGCGGCACTGCGCATCCTCGGCCACGAGGAGCAGTTCCCCGTCGGGATCGGCGAGCACATCAAGGCCTGCGAGGTTGGGCTCTATCTTGGGTGGGGTGATTTTTCCATGGCTTCGAAGGTGGACGCATACATGGGAACTGCCAAGCGAACCTCGCGCGACAAACCGATCCATTCCCCGCTTGTCGCCTGCCACGTGGCTGTCCTGTTATCCAAGGTAGATGACCCCACTCAGCGGGCCGCGATCATGGATCGTCTGACAATCTACTCAAGAAGCCTCGCCGAGAACCCGCTGGACATTCCTGCGTTCCAGATGCGTGACGTTCCGATTCCCTTTGGCGCTGACCTTACACCGATAGAGGCGGTTTGTGCATCGCACCTTATTGCAAACCTTCGGATGGGGGGAAGCTAGTGATTGCTCGCAGCATCCGCGAACGCTTCGAGGTTCCTAAATCCCTGCTGCTCACAGGCGGAACCGATGAGGTAGCCCTGGAGATAAAACCTTACTTGCAGCCATTCGAACGCGAACTTGCTATGCGCGAGTTGCGAGCTCTGCTGAACTCCAGAGACGAAATTCGCGAGGAACACGGCTACTGGATTACCAGCACGGAGGTTTCCGACGAAATGCTGCGTGCTAGGTTGACCTATTGGCAGCGTGTTGGGCGCAGCTCCCTTGAGCCAACGCTCCAAAAGGCTCTCGAATTTACGCAGAATGGCGAGACAGCTGCCAACGAACGGCACGAGCTGCACCGGGCCCGGCGCTTGCGCTATGGTCCACACGACTTGCACGAGTACCGGGGGAAATTCTTCCCGCAACTTGTGCGCAGTCTGATAAACATGTCCGGTATTCCTGAGGGTTCCTTGGTGCTCGACCCAATGAGCGGCAGCGGAACTACAGCCTGTGAGGCAGTTGCGGTTGGAATGGCAGCTATCGGGGCGGATCTGAACCCGCTTTCGGCGCTAATCGCATCGGTCAAAGCATCGATCCCTGTAATCGATCCAAAGGAATTTAAGAAGCAGGCCATTGATCGGTTACCAAAGTTTAAGTTCGATCCAGTAGATCCCGCCAAGGTCTGGGGAGAGGATGATTTGCGCTACCTCGGAATGTGGTTCGACCCTAAGGCGATTGCGGATATAGCCTCAATTGTTTCTGCAATTGGTAGGATCCGGTTGCCGGCCTACCGCGACTTTTTTCGAGTGTGCCTGAGCAACATCGTGCGTTCTGTCTCTTGGCAGAAGTCTACCGACCTGCGTGTTCGAAAGGAAATCCAGCCCTACGACGCGGGAACGGCACAAGCACGGTTTTTGGCCGAGGCGGATGCCCAAGTTGATCGCATTTATCCTTATCTGTCCGTTCTCAAACGCCAAGGGCCAGCGAACGTAGAAATCCGTAGGGGCAATGCTTTGGACATAGCATCGATCTTCCCCGAATATAGGGGCAAGGTTGACCTGCTGATTACTTCGCCACCTTACGCGACGGCATTGCCGTACCTAGATACTGACCGCTTGAGCTTGATTGTGTTGGGCCTTTTGCCGCGAAAGCGGCACGGCGAGGCTGAACGCGACATGGTGGGCACCCGAGAGGTCTCCGAGCGCGAGCGGCGTGAGGCCTGGGCAGCCTATGAAGTCCGCCGAAGCGAGCTTCCCGAGGAAATCTCATCTCTTATCGACCTCATAGCCTCCGTCAATCACGGCGAGGGCATCGGCTTCCGTCGACGGAACCTTCCCGCCTTACTCGGGAAGTATTTTCTCTCGATGCTCGACGCAATGCGTTCGGCAAGAGAACTCATGAAACCGGGCGCGTTCGGCTACTACGTTGTCGGGAACAACAGCACGGAGGTTGGCGGCGAGAAAATCAAAATCCCAACCGACCACTTTCTTGTTGGCCTTGGTGCCGCCGCCGGCTGGACACCAGTAGAGCAAATTTCCATGGAACTGATCGCCTCGCGCGACATCTTCCGCGAGAATCGCGGATCTTCCGAAACCATTCTTTGTTTCCGCGCATGACAACTCTGATTCGCAAGGCCATCTATACCCGCGAGGACGAAGCAGCTCTCGTCCTTGGTGGCGAGGAGTGGAATTTTCATGAGGCGGAGACCAAGGAGCACCTGCACTCTCTACACCCTTATCCGGCAAAATTTATCCCTCAGATTCCACGAAGGGCTATCCATCTTTGGACTGCGATGGGCGATTTGGTCTACGATCCGTTCAATGGGTGCGGGACAACGGTGTTCGAAGCCAGTCTCGCTGGAAGGCGGGGGGTCGGCACGGACAACAATGCGGTGGCGATCCTCGCCTCGCGTGCTAAAACGGCAATCTACTCAAAAGCCGATGTCGATGCTCTGGACGCGTTCGCGTTAAAGACTGCTGGTGGTTTGGATTTTGCGCCGCCGCGACCGGACCTGATTCCGACGAACAAGAACTTTCATTACTGGTTCGATCCCGTTACGGTCGAGCGGCTTGCCGCTCTCAAGGGGCTTATCCTCGCGGAGAGGGACCCTGTTAGAACTTTGCTGATGGCGGTGTTCTCATCGATTATTGTGAGGGTGTCTTATCAGGACAGTGATACCCGCTATTCCCGCAAAATAAGGCAGGTGAACGTAGACGAGGTTGATTCGGTATTTCGCTCACGCCTTGCCGACACGATTTCGCGCATCCCTGACGCGATGATAGACGGACGAGGATCTGTAGATGTAATCCAAGCAGACTCTCGCTCTGTCCCATTCATAGATACAGGGAGCGTTTCGTTGATTGTTACTTCCCCTCCGTATCTGAACGCATATGACTATCACAAATATCATCGGCAGCGCCTCCACTGGATCGGTGGAGATGAGAGCGTGGAGTTTGCCCGTGACCGCGAGATAGGCAGTCACGATGAGTTCACGAGGAATAACGCCACCCCGAATGGCTACTTCGATGACATGCGTGCTTGTTTCTCCGAATGGGCGCGAGTCCTCAAGAAGGGCGGCCGGTGTCTGATTGTTGTCGGCGACGCGATCGTATCAAAGCAAGCAGTTCAAGTAGGTGATCGATTCATCGACCTATTGTCTTCTGAAGGCTTAATTGAGGAAAAACGGTGGATAAGGACACTTCATTCAACCAAACGAGCATTTAACGTAAAAAACAGTCGAATAAGCCACGAACATGTTCTGCTTGTCACAAAACGTTAAGCGGGTGAATGCCTAACTACTAGTGTTAGATATTGAATTTGGAGCAGCAGAATGTATTGGCTTTCTGTAGAACGATATGAGAATTGGATAGTAGATAGAAATTCAGGTTTCACATTTCTAGGTATATCCGAACGAAAACAAAAAATCGCCGAAAAAATGGAGATTGGCGATATTTTGGTTACATATGTATCTAGTGGATACAGCTGCTTTTCAGATGCCCGAGAGATTGTTTCTGAAAAGCCGAAGAGATCCAAATTTGGCTTGATTTACGATGAACCATATCCGTACTTTATTGAGACCAAGCCATTGGTTATTTTGCACGAAACGCAATGGGTGAAAATCCACAAACTTGTGACATCACTTGGCTTTCTCCCAAAGGAGAAAGATTGGCGTCAAGTCTTGCGGAACTCACCAAAAAAACTTTCAAATGCAGACGGCGAGATTATTCTAGTTGCGCTTAACAATGCTTATAGGCAGTGCAATTCAACTGAGTGATGAAATAGAAACCGTAATTATTCACCCTAACATCGCCGCCACCTTTTCCATCTCAGGGTGGTAGTACCGTGCCAGCATGCGCGTGTCCTTGTGTCCTGTAACTTTCATCAACGTGTGCATTCTTCGGTGCTGAAGGGGAGGGCAAGACTCCCGATAATCTCACCCCAGCTTCTTCAGAATGTTTCTCGGCTCAAGGTGCGTGTACTTCCGTAGTTCGCTGAGCGTCTTGTGCCCGGTGATTGACTGAACCTCAAACACGTTCAAACCCTTCTCAAACAGCCTGGACGTGCCTTCGTGGCGTAAGTCATGGAAGTGCAGGTCGGGAGCATCTATGTCTGCGCGTGCCTCTTCCCAGACTCTTCGGAGTTGAGACTCGGTAATCGTCCAGACTTCACCTTTCGACTTCCAATCCAAATTCAAGTCTTGCAGTGCCTTCATGGCAGCGGATGAGAATAATGTGGTGCGTGTCTCGCCGTTCTTCGTGTCGCGCAAGACGGCTGAACAAGCCTTCTTATTGATGTTTTCCCGGCGCAAATTGAAAATCTCCGATCTGCGCATGGCGGTCTCCACGGCGATGATTACGAACGCCTTGGCCTCACCAGTCAACGCCTTCATCAAGGCCTCGTATTCGCCCTTGTGGAGCCGTCTCTCGCGAGGTTTGCCATTACTCGGCAAATCGATCTGGCCGCTGACTGGGTTAGTGACTGGTAAGCGCCACTTACGAATCGCGATCCGGTAAAGGTGGGAAATGATTGATGCGTACTTGCGCTTGTTGTTCTCGCTGCCGCCGATCTCTTCCAGAAAGGCCAGGACGTCGTCCGGCGTGACGCCGTGCATGGGCTTCTTTGCAAGCTTGGTTCGTTTTGCTTTGCCAATCCTGAACTCTTCGGTTGATGCACCTTTCTTGGTCGGGGTGATCTCAAGAAGATAGCGATCCAGAGCATCGCTGACAGACAGGCTCTTGATAGATTGCTTCTTGATCCGCGATTCGATGATGGCGCTTTCATGAACGTCCAGGGACTGTGAAAGCTTGTGTGAGTCACGGTAGACCCGAGCTTCTGCTAGACTGTCGAGGGTCTTGTCTAGTTTGTGACCGTTTACCATCATGCGGACTCGAAATGAGTGCAAACCTTCTTGGTATATGCCTTTTTCGACCTTTTTCCACATGATAATGCCCACGAACGATTTGCCGGATTTTGCCGGATAATTATTAGCGAATCAAGCATAAATCGCACAGGCAATGGGATTGATTGGATGTGGGCTGTGGATTTAGGTTCCAGCGCCGCAAGGTGTGCAGGTTCGAGTCCTGTCTTCCGCACCAGAATTTTTGTTCCGAGGGCTGTGAATTCCTGCGCTTCAAGTTGTCCTGCCCTCTTTTAAAGGCTATATTGCGTGCGAGGAGCGATATATGCCATCTGAAAGCCAGAATAAGTTTGCTATTTTAGAAGCACGTCACCATGATCCCTTTGCATATCTGGGATTCCACCGAATCAAATCCGAATTTGTCTTGCGCGTGTTCCAGCCCTATGCCAGTGCGGTGTCGGTGCATGACGGCAAGTCGTGGTTGCCGCTGGAGAGAATTGATCCGGCGGGACTGTTTGTTTGGCGTGGTAAACAACAATTGCCGTCGCCTTGTCTGCTGCAACTGAACTATTTTAACCATTTGCTTGAAGTGCATGACCCCTATACCTTCGGGGTGAGCATCAGCGAGCACGATCTGCATTTGTTCGGCCAGGGCAAGTTGCAGGAATCCTACCGTATGCTGGGCGCCCACCACATGGAAGTACAGGGCGTGTGGGGTGTGCGTTTCGCGGTGTGGGCGCCGAATGCCGAGCGCGTGAGTGTGGTGTCCGATTTCAACGGTTGGGACGGCCGCGTGCATCCGATGCGTTCGCTTGGCAGCAGCGGGGTGTGGGAGTTGTTCGTGCCGGATATCGGGCTGGGCGAGTTCTACAAGTTTGAGATCCGCAATCGCCATAGCGGCGAGCTCCTGACCAAATCCGACCCCTACGGTTTCAGTTTCGAGATGCGCCCGGGGACGGCGACGCGGGTGAGCGCGCTGGGCAGTTACACCTGGCGCGATGGCGCATGGATGGAACAGCGCGCGGTGCGTGATTGGCAGCATCAGCCCCTGAATGTGTACGAGATGCATGCCGGTTCCTGGCGCAAGCATTGGGATGGACGTTTCTATAATTTTCGCGAACTGGCCGAAACGCTGATTCCGTATGTGCAGGAGATGGGTTATACCCACATTGAACTGATGCCGGTCAGCGAACATCCGCTCGACGAGTCGTGGGGCTATCAGACCACCGGCTATTTTGCGGTGACCAGCCGCTTTGGCACACCGGACGATTTCCGCTATTTCGTTGACAGCTGCCACATTGCCGGCATCGGCGTGATCCTTGACTGGGTGCCGGCGCATTTCCCCAAAGACGCATTTGCGTTGGCGCGTTTTGACGGCACCGCGCTGTACGAGCACGAGGATCCGCGCTTGGGCGAGCATCAGGATTGGGGTACCCTGATTTTCAATTACGGCCGCAACGAGGTGCGCAATTTCCTGCTGGCGAATGCGTATTTCTGGCTGCGCGAATTCCATATCGACGGCCTGCGCGTGGATGCGGTGGCTTCGATGTTGTATCTGGATTACTCGCGCCAGGCGGGGCAGTGGCTGCCGAACAAGTTTGGCGGGCGCGAGAACATCGATGCGGTGGACTTTTTGCGCGAGCTGAACGTGATGACCCACGAGCATTTCCCCGGTTCGCTGACCCTGGCCGAGGAATCCACCTCGTGGCCGATGGTGTCGCGTCCGACCTATCTCGGCGGTCTCGGGTTTTCATTGAAGTGGAACATGGGCTGGATGAACGACACGCTGGCTTACATGAAGCACGATCCGGTACATCGCCGCTATCACCAGAACATGCTAACCTTCGGCCAGCTTTATGCTTACACCGAAAACTTCATCCTGCCGTTCTCGCATGACGAAGTGGTGCACGGCAAAAAATCCCTGCTCGACAAAATGCCGGGCGATGTCTGGCAAAAATTCGCCAATCTGCGCCTGCTGTACAGCTATCAGATGACAATTCCGGGCAAGAAACTGAACTTCATGGGCAATGAATTCGCCCAGGGGAGTGAATGGGCGGTGGGTGCCGAACTTGACTGGTATTTGCTGGACCGGCACGAGCACAGCGGGATAAAGAGCATGATGCGCGACCTGAACCGCCTGTATCTGGAGGTGCCTGCCCTGCACGAGCTGGATTTCTCGCACGAGGGATTTGCCTGGGTGAATTGCAACAATGCCGACCAGTCGGTGCTGATTTACCGGCGCATCGCGCGCGACGGTGCGGAGGTAATCGTTGCTCTGAACTTTACCCCGGTGCCGCGCGCAAACTATCGTGTCGGGGTGCCGCGCAAGGGCGGCTACCGCGAAATCTTCAACAGCGATTCGCATTATTACGGCGGTTCCAACAGCGGCAACGGGTTTGGCCTGTACACCGGCGACCAACCCTGCGATGGCATGGAGCAGTCGATTGAGGTATTGCTGCCGCCACTGGCGGCGATTGTGCTGGAGCGGATGCGTTAAATTTAAAGCAGGATTAGATAGGCTTTTTATGTCCCAATTGACCCAAACTCCAGTCTGGCAAGCGTTACAGCAACATCAATCGGCATTACGGGATTTTTCCCTGCGCGAGGCTTTTGCACGGGACGCGCAGCGGTTCAACCGTTATTCGCTGCGTTTCGATGATCTGATGCTCGATTACTCCAAGAATCTGATCGACGACGAGGCGCTGCGCCTGTTGCTGGCCCTGGCGGAGCAGACGCAGGTTGCCGCCTGGCGCGACAGGATGTTCGCCGGTGAAAAGATCAATTTCACCGAGCAGCGCGCCGTGCTGCATACCGCCTTGCGCGCGGCGGTCGATCCGGCACATGCGCCGATCAGGCTGGAAAATATCGACGTGCTGACCGGGGTCAGGCATGTGCTGGAAAAGATGCGCCTGTTCGTCAACAGCGTGCGCAACGGGGTGTGGCGCGGCTACAGCGGCAAGCCAATCACTGATGTGGTGAATATCGGCATCGGCGGGTCGTATCTGGGGCCGCTGATGGTCTGCCGCGCCTTGCAACCCTACGCCTCACCCGGGTTTCGCGCCCATTTCGTTTCCAATGTGGACGGGGCTGACATTGCGACCTGTCTGACCGGGCTCGACCCGGAAACCACCCTGTTCATCGTGGCGTCCAAAACTTTCACTACGCAGGAAACCTTGCTCAATGCGAGTTCCGCCCGTGACTGGCTGGTGCAACATGCGGGCGACGCGAGCCAGGTGGCAAAGCATTTCGTCGCGCTTTCCACCAATGCGCGGGCGGTCGCCGCATTCGGCATCGACCCGAACAACATGTTCGAATTCTCCGACTGGGTGGGCGGGCGTTATTCGCTGTGGTCGGCCATCGGTTTGTCCATCGCCCTGTATGTCGGCATGGAGCATTTCGAAGAATTGCTGCGCGGCGCCGACGACATGGACCGGCATTTCTGCACTGCGCCGCCGGCGCAGAATATGCCGGTCATTCTTGCGCTGCTAGGCGTGTGGTATCGCAACTTCCATGACGCGGCGACCCATGCCATCCTGCCCTACGACCAGTCGCTGGAATATTTCACCGCCTATTTCCAGCAGGCCGACATGGAAAGCAACGGCAAATGCGTGGACCGGCAGGGCCATGCGGTGGATTACGCCACCGGCCCGGTGCTGTGGGGCGGCACCGGCACCAACGGCCAGCACGCGTATTACCAGTTGATCCATCAGGGCACGCAGATAATCCCGGCCGATTTCATCGCGCCTGCGAACAGCCAGTATCCGCTGGGTGAGCATCATGCGACCCTGCTTTCCAACTATTTTGCGCAGACCGAAGCACTGATGCGCGGCAAGAGCGCGGAAGAAGCGCACGCCGAACTGGAAGCGGCCGGCATGGATGCGGACAGCATCGCCATACTGTTGCCGCACAAGGTGTTCGCCGGCAACAAGCCCACCAACTCGATTATGTTCGAGCGCCTGACGCCGCGCACGCTGGGCCGGCTGATCGCTTTGTACGAACACAAGATTTTCGTGCAGGGAGTGATCTGGAACGTCAATTCCTTCGATCAGTGGGGAGTGGAACTGGGCAAGCAACTGGCCTCGAAAATCCTGCCAGAACTGCGTGATGCGCAGCCGGTTGCTACCCATGACGCCTCCACCAACGGCCTCATCAATCATTACAAATCGCTCCGGCAAAAATCATGACGCGTATTCTTTTCGCCACATCCGAAGTTCATCCGCTGGTCAAGACCGGCGGTCTGGCCGATGTCAGCGCCTCCCTGCCTGCCGCCCTGCAGGTGCTGGGGCAAGATGTGCGCCTGCTGTTGCCAGGTTACAGCCAGGTTTTGGACAGCCTTAAAGCGAAGAAAGTGGCTGCCACCTTTTCGGTGTTTGCGGGGCAACCCAAGATCCGGCTGCTGACCGCAAAGATGCCGGATACCGGGGTGACGGTGTATGTGCTGGACGCGCCGCAGTATTTCTGCCGCGTGGCGGGTCCCTACCAGTACCATCTGGGCGGCGACTGGCCGGACAACCCGATGCGTTTTGGCTTGTTGTCCAAAGTGGCCGCACTACTGGGCAGCGCACAGAGTCCGCTGGAGTGGCAGGCTGAACTGGTGCATTGCAACGACTGGCAGACCGGTTTGGCGCCCGCTTATCTGCACGCGCTGGGCGGGCAACACGCGAAAAGCATCATGGCGGTGCACAACATCGCTTTCCAGGGCAATTTCGACCGCGACTGGATCAAGGCACTGGAGATTCCGCAGCAGATGTTTCATATGCACGGGGTGGAATTCCACGGCAACCTGTCTTTCCTTAAATCGGGCTTGCAGTACGCCGACCACATTGTGACGGTCAGCCCGACTTATGCGCGCGAGATTCAGGCGACGGAGATGGGTTACGGTATGCAAGGCCTGCTCACCGCGCGCAAATCGCATCTGTCGGGGATACTCAACGGCATTGACGAAGCGGAATGGAACCCGCAAACCGACAAGCACTTGGTGGCGCGCTACGACGCCAATGATTTATCCGGCAAAACCGAGGGCAAGCTGTCGTTGCAGCATCGCCTCGGGCTGGCAGTGGACGAACGTGCGCCCCTGCTCGGGGTGGTCAGCCGCCTGACGTACCAGAAGGGGCTGGATCTGTTGCTGGAATGCCTGCCCGCGCTGCTGGAAAGCGGCGCGCAACTGGCGGTGCTGGGCAGCGGCGACGCGGATTTCGAACGGCGCTATCGGCAACTGGCCCAGCGTTACGCCGGGCGCGTATCGGTCACCATCGGTTTCGATGAACCGCTGTCGCACCAGATCATGGCCGGAGCGGACATCTTCCTGATGCCCTCGCGTTTCGAGCCGTGCGGACTGAACCAGATGTACGGCATGCACTATGGCACTCCGCCGGTGGTGCGCCGCACCGGGGGCTTGGCCGATTCGGTGGTGAATGCCAGCCTGGAAGGGGGCGCCGGATTCGTGTTCGACGACCCGGGTGCGCAGGCGCTGCAACAGACAATCAAATGGGCGATCGAGTGTTACCGCGACCCGAACACCTTTCGCCGCATTCAGCTCAACGGCATGCGGCGCGATGTGGGCTGGCGCCACAGCGCGCAGCTTTATCTTGATCTTTATAACAAAATACTCGAAAGCTAAACACGGAGGGCAATATGGCAAAGGATATGCATTCACCACGTTTCATCAGCACCCTGACCAAGAACACCGTCGCGCTGGTGCTGGCCGGCGGGCGCGGCAGCCGCTTGCACAATATGACTGACTGGAATGCCAAACCGGCGGTGCAGTTCGGCGGCAAGTTTCGCATTATCGATTTCCCGCTATCCAACTGCATCAACTCCGGCATCCGCCGCATCGGGGTGGTCACCCAGTACAAGGCGCACAGCCTGATCGAGCACATCCAGAAGGGCTGGGGGTTCCTGCGCGGCGAATTTAACGAGTTCGTCGCTTTGTTGCCGGCGCAGCAGCGTATCCAGGAGGAGTGGTATCGCGGTACCGCCGATGCGGTGTTCCAGAACATCGACATCCTGCGCGGTTACAACCCGGAGCACATCGTGATCCTGGCGGGCGACCATATCTACAAGATGGATTATGGCGAGATGCTGGCCGAGCATGTGCGCAGCGATGCCGACATGACCATCGGCTGCATCGAGGTGTCGGTGGCGGAAGCGACAGGATTTGGCGTGATGACGGTGAACGAGGAAGACCGTATCGTTAAATTCTCCGAGAAACCGGCGCACCCGACCGAGCTGCCGGGCAAACCGGGCCGGGCACTGGCCAGCATGGGCATTTATGTGTTCAATGCCAAGTTCCTGTACGAGCAACTGGTGCGCGATGCCGACACCAAGAGCTCCACCCACGACTTCGGCCATGACCTCATTCCCTATCTGATCGAGCGTTACCGCGTCTATGCGCACCGCTACGAGCACAGCTGTGTCGGGGTGAAAGACGGCGTTCAGGCCTATTGGCGCGATGTGGGGACGATAGACGCCTACTGGGAAGCCAATATGGAAATGGTTAATGTGGTGCCCGATCTGGATCTGTACGACAAAACCTGGCCGATCTGGACCTATCAGGAGCAGTTGCCGCCGGCAAAATTCGTGTTCAATGACGAGGGGCGGCGCGGTGAGGCAATCGATTCCATGGTTTCCGGCGGCGACATCATCAGCGGCGCCAGCGTGCAGCATTCGCTGCTGTTCTCGGATGTGCGCGTCGGCGAGCGCAGTGTGGTCAAGGATTCGGTGATTTTGTCCGGTTGCCGTATCGGCCACAATGTAAAATTAAGCAGGGTCGTGCTGGATAACAAATGCGATATCCCGGACGGCATGCAGATCGGTTTTGACCGCGAGGAAGACGCCAAGCGTTTCCATGTTTCGCAAGGCGGTGTTACCCTGGTCACGCCGGATATGCTCGGTCAATCGATTCATCATGTCAGGTAGAATTTATTGGCCGCCGGTTTGCGCGAACGAGCACAGTCATTCAAATGCGCGAGACTGGCGCAATTCGGCCGGAGTGCCGCAAAAAACCCGATAATCCTCTTTTCTTCCGCGTGCGCGCGTGCTCATCCGTGGCTCGGGCGCTTTCCCCAAGATTAATCCGACAATACCTATGCCACACCGCAAGAAACATACCGAGAAAAAACTGAAACTGGTGTTGTGCTGGCATATGCACCAGCCCGATTACCGCGATTACCTGAATGGCGATTTTGTTCTGCCCTGGACATATCTGCACGCCATGAAGGACTACACCGATATGGCGTACCACTTGGAACAGCATCCACGCGCAAAGGCGGTGGTGAATTTCGTCCCGATTCTGGCCGAGCAATTGCTCGATTACGCGCAGCAATTCGAATCCGGTCAGATTCGCGACAAATTGCTCAAGCTGATGTGTCACGAGCATCTGGATGAGCTGAACGAGCAGGAGCGATTGCATATCCTGGATAGCTGTTTCAAAAGCAATCACACCAAAATGTTGCAGCCGTACCGGGCCTACCAGCACCTGTTTGACCTGCAAAAAATGATGGAAGGGCACGGGCGCGAGAGCGTGACCTATCTGTCGGGACAGTATCTGTCCGACTTGCTGGTTTGGTACCACCTGGTGTGGATGGGCGAGTCGGTGCGGCGCAGTAGCGAGGTGGTGGCGCGTCTGATGAGCAAGGGCAGCCAGTTCACTTTTGCCGAACGGATGGAGTTGTTCCGGCTGATCGGCGAATTGATTGCAGGTATCCTTCCCCGCTACCGCGCGCTGGCCCAGCGCGGCCAGGTCGAGCTTTCCACCACGCCCTATAATCATCCCATCCTGCCCCTGTTGCTGGATTTTCATTCGGCGCGCGAGAGCGAACCGAATGCGCCCTTGCCCCAGGCCGGTTACTATCCCGGCGGGCTGCGCCGCGCCCAGGCGCATTTGGCGCGCGCGGTGGAAAGCCATCGTGCCAACTTCGGCATCGATGCGCAGGGCGTATGGCCTTCCGAAGGCAGCCTGTCGCGGGCGACGCTCAAGTTACTGGCGGAGCAGGGATTCAGGTGGACAGCCACCGGCCAGGCGGTGCTGGCGCACAGCTTGCAACGAGAAACCAACGGCAACGGCCTGCCCGACAAATTGAGCTACTTGTACAAGCCCTATTTAACCGAAGGTGCCGCCCAATCGGTTTACTGTTTTTTCCGCGATGATCACCTGTCCGACCGCATCGGCTTCGAATACGCCAAATGGCGCGGTGACGATGCAGCCAAGGATTTTATTCACCAGTTGGAGGAGATTCTGCGTCTGCACCAGGGAGATCAGGATCCGGTGGTGTCTATCATCCTCGATGGCGAGAATGCATGGGAATACTATCCCTATAACGGTTACTATTTTTTGTCGGAGTTGTACAGCCGGCTGGAGCGGCATCCACAAATCATCACGACAACCTTTGGCGAACAGGTCGAGACCATAGAGTCGTCCAACCGGCGCGCGACGGCGGGTCGCCTGAAGCAACTGGTGGCAGGGAGCTGGGTGTATGGCACGTTTAGCACCTGGATCGGCTCGCCGGACAAAAATCGCGGCTGGGACTTGCTGTGTGAAGCCAAGCGCAGCTACGATATCGTGACCAACAGCGGGCGTCTGAATACCGAAGAAATGCGTCTGGCGACCGAGCAACTGGCAGACTGCGAGGGCTCCGATTGGTTCTGGTGGTTCGGCGACTACAATTCCGCGCAGAGTGTCTCGTCTTTTGATCGGCTGTTTAGAAAAAATCTGAGCAACCTCTACCGCTTGCTTAAATTGCCTGCCCCGATGGATTTGCAACGCGTGATCAGCGTGGGCGGCGGAACTCCGGATGCCGGTGGCACGATGCGCCGTTCAGAATAAGCGTTTTCCCCCGACTTGAGCGCAGGAAGCTTGCCGAGGCCAGCCCGGGGAGCGCTTATTTGTTAGAATCACCGCCTCGCCGTACTTCAATTTCAGGAAATCATTGTGAATACCCCCGCCAATACCTTTATTCCCAAACAACACAGCATCATGCGCCAGCCCCCGCTGGGTACCGATGCGATCAGCGTCATGGAAGATTTTCGCCGCTACTTTGGCCACACCCTGGGCTGGGGCAAATCTACCATGGCCGGTTATCCGGTCTATGCGTCGCTGGCTACTGTCCTGCGCGATCGCCTGATCGAACGCTGGCGCCATACCCAGCGCGCCTATGACGAGGCGGATGGCAAGCAGGCCTATTACCTGTCGCTGGAATTTTTGATGGGGCGGGCAATGGGCAACGCCATGCTTAATATGGACATGCAGCAGGAAACTGCCGATGCGATGCGTAATTTTGGCGTCAGGCTGGAGGATGTGCAGGAACAGGAAGCCGATGCCGGTTTGGGCAACGGCGGTCTGGGCCGTCTGGCGGCCTGTTTTCTCGATAGTTGTGCCACGCTGCAACTGCCGGTGACCGGTTACGGGTTGCGTTACGAGTACGGCATGTTTCGTCAGCGCATCGAGGGCGGCAGACAGGTCGAAGATCCGGACCACTGGTTGCGCAATGGCAATCCATGGGAAGTGGAACGCCCCGAGCTGACCGTCAGGGTCAAGTTTGGCGGACGCAGTGATTTGTACACCGGCGCCACGGGCAAGTTGCACGCACGCTGGGTGGATACCCAGGATGTGATGGCCTTGCCGTTCGATATGCCGATTCCAGGTTATCGCAACGGCACGGTTAACACCCTGCGTTTGTGGAAATCCACGGCCACCGAGGAGTTCGATCTCAAGGAATTCAACGCGGGTAGCTACACCGAGGCGGTCGCCGCGAAAAATGCGGCGGAGCACATTACCATGGTGCTGTATCCGAATGATGCCAGCGAGAACGGCAAGGAACTCCGTTTGCGCCAGCAGTATTTCCTTGCCTCGGCCAGTTTGCAGGATGTGCTGCGCCGCTGGGTGGAAAAGCACGGCGAAGACTTCACAAAGTTTGCCGCGAAGAACGCCTTCCAGCTTAACGACACGCATCCCACCTGCGCGGTCGCCGAACTGATGCGTCTGCTGATGGACGAACACCATGTTGAATGGGATGAGGCGTGGCGCATTACGCGGGAGACGATGGCCTACACCAACCACACCCTGTTGCCGGAAGCCCTGGAACGCTGGTCAGTCGGCATGTTCGGCCGTCTGTTGCCGCGTTTGCTGGACATCATTTACGAAATCAATGCGCGCTTCCTCGAACAGGTGTCGTTGCGCTGGCCGGGGGATGTGGCGCGGATGCGGCGCATGTCGATCATCGAGGAGGGCAATCAGCCGCAGGTGCGCATGGCTTATCTGGCGATTGTTTCCTGCCATTCCGTCAACGGGGTGGCCGCCCTGCATTCCGCCCTGCTGCAACAATATTTGTTCCATGATTTCTACGAGTTGTGGCCGGATAAATTCAACAACAAGACCAACGGGGTGACGCCGCGCCGCTGGCTGGCCTGGAGCAATCCGGAATTGAGCGCGCTGATTGACGCTTCCATCGGCGAGGGCTGGCGCACCGACCTTGCGCAATTGCAAAATCTGCGCAAATTCGCCGACGACGAGGCGTTCCGCGCCCAATGGCGCAAGATCAAACAGGACAACAAACAACGCCTGGCCGCGATGGTGCAGCGTGATTGCGGGGTCGCCTTCGACACCAACGCGATGTTCGATGTACAGGTTAAGCGCATCCACGAATACAAGCGCCAGCTGCTCAATGTGCTGCATGTGATTCATCTGTACGACCGCATCAAACGCGGCGACACGGCGGACTGGACACCGCGCTGCGTTCTCATTGGGGGCAAGGCTGCACCGGGCTACGAGATGGCCAAACACATCATTCGCCTGGTCAACGCGGTAGCCGAAGTGATCAATCAGGATCCGGACGCCAAAGGTTTGCTGCAACTGGTGTTTCTGCCAGACTACCGCGTTTCGGCGATGGAAGTGATCTGCCCGGCAGCTGAATTGTCGGAACAGATTTCCACCGCGGGCAAGGAAGCCTCCGGCACCGGCAACATGAAGTTCATGATGAATGGCGCGCTGACGATCGGTACTCTCGATGGTGCCAACATCGAAATCCGCGAGGAGGCCGGCGAGGAGAATTTCTTCCTTTTTGGCCTGACGGCGGATCAGGTTGAAGCCATCCGCGGAAACTATGACCCCGCCGCCGTCGTTGCTGCCGATGAGGATTTGCGCCGTGTGATCGATCTGCTGCGCAGCAATCATTTCAATTTGTTCGAGCCCGGGTTGTTCGAGCCGATTGTGCAGAAGCTGCTCAATCCGCATGATCCCTGGCTAACCATTGCCGACTTTCGTGCCTATGTGGATGCGCAGAACCGGGTTGGCGCGGCCTACCGCGACCAGGAGGGCTGGACACGCATGAGTATCCTCAATACGGCGACCAGCGGCAAATTCTCCAGTGATCGCACCATTGCCGACTACAACCGCGATGTATGGAGCTTGGCACCCATCCGCCCGATCGAGGAGTGAGCGCGCGGGCGGGGCTAACCCGCCCGCATTGCTGTATCATTCGACGCCGTTTTTGATCTGCATTATTTTATTTTGAAGGAATTGTAAGCATGACCACTGTCCAAATCGAAACCCTAGAGGGATTGCAGCGCCGCCTGAGCGGGGTGATTCCGCAGCAGCAAATCCGCGCGGAAATGGAAATCCGTCTGAAGCGCATCGGCCGCACCGCCAAACTGCACGGCTTCCGCCCGGGCAAGGCACCTTTGAAAGTGCTGGAACAGCAATACGGCGCCTCCGTGCAGCAGGAGGTGCTAGGTGAAAACCTGCAACGCAGCTTCATGAAAGAGGCCATGAGCAACAAATTGCAGGTGGCAGGCCAGCCGCAGTTTGAACTGAAAACCGCCGATTTGAACGCGCCGGAGATCGAGTACAGCGCGACGTTCGAGGTGTATCCCGAAGTCGTTATCGGCGATCTGTCGGGCGAAGGAGTGACCCGCGCGGTGTTTAACCTGGCCGATTCCGACGTTGAAGAGACGATTCAGACCCTGCGCAAGCAGCGGGTTGAATACCGCGCTACAGACCGTGCCGCGCAAAATGAAGACCAGGTGCGGATCGACTTTGCCGGAACCCTTGAGGGAGTGCCGTTTGAAGGCGGCTCCGCCAAGGACTTTGCGGTGGTTCTGGGCGCCGGGCGCATGCTGCCGGATTTCGAGAATGCGCTGGTCGGCAGCAAAGCGGGCGAGACCAAGTCATTTGATATGACATTCCCCGATGATTATCACGGCAAGGATGTGGCGGGAAAACAGGTTACTTTCACCATTACGGTGCATGCGGTGGAGGCGCCGCATCTGCCGGAAATCGACGCGGATTTCGTCCGCGAAATGGGCGTGGCCGATGGCGATGAGGCGAAATTCCGCCAGGAGATCCGCGACAACGTCGCGCGCGAAGCGCAGCGCCGGGTCAAGGTGCGCAACAAGGATGCGGCGATGGATCTGCTGCTTAAAGTGTCGCAACTCGCCGCGCCGCAGGTGCTGGTGCAGGGTGAGGCGCAGCGCCTGATGGAGCAAACCGTGCGCGACATGGAAGGACGCGGCATGAAGATCCCCAAGGGCTTGCAACTGCCGGCCGATATGTTCCTGGAGCGCGCCGAAAAGCGCATCAAGCTGGGACTGATCCTGGCCGAATTGGTCAAGCAGCACGATTTGCAGGCCAAGCCGGAGCAAGTCGAGGCGCTGGTCAACGAGTACGCGCAAAGTTTCGAGCGGCCGGAAGAGGTGCAGCAGTGGTATCGTGCCGACAGATCGCGTTTGCAGGAAATCGAAAATCTGGTGCTGGAAGACAATGTGGTCGCCTGGGTCATGGCCGGCGCAAAGGTCACCGAACAAACGGTGAAATTGAACGAGTTGATGGAGAGTTGAGATGATTCAGGGCGCAGTGCAACATTCGATGGAGCCGCAGGATTCCGGCCTGATCCCGATGGTGGTGGAAACCAGCGGCCGGGGCGAGCGCGCCTACGACATTTTCTCGCGCCTGCTGAAGGAGCGGGTGATCTTCCTGGTCGGCCCGATCAACGATCATGTGGCGAACCTGGTGGTGGCACAGTTGCTGTTCCTGGAATCGGAAAACCCCGACAAGGACATTCATCTGTACATCAACTCGCCGGGCGGTTCGATTTCGGCCGGAATGGCGATTTACGACACCATGCAGTTCATCAAGCCGCAGGTGTCCACGCTGTGCATCGGCATGGCTGCCTCGATGGGTGCGTTTTTGCTGCAGGCGGGGGAGAAGGGCAAGCGCTTTGCCCTGCCCAACTCCACGGTGATGATCCACCAGCCGCTGGGCGGCTTCCAGGGGCAGGCGACCGACATCGAGATTCATGCCAAATACATATTGAGTTTGCGCGAGCAGTTGTACAAGCTGATGGCACAACACACCGGGCGCAGTGTGGAAGAGATCGCGCGCGACAGTGAGCGGGATAATTTCCTGACGGCGAAAGATGCCGTGGAATATGGCCTGATCGATCAGGTGCTGGACAAGCGGACTTGATCCGGACAAATGTTTGAGGCGCAAAGGAGGATGAAATGACGACCGAAATCAACAAGGGCGACAAACTGTTGTATTGCTCGTTCTGCGGCAAGAGCCAGCACGAAGTTCGCAAGCTGATCGCCGGTCCTTCGGTGTTTGTTTGCGACGAGTGTGTCGCGCTGTGCAACGATATCATCCGCGAAGAGACCCAGGCAGGACTCGACGGCGCAAAATCGGACAAAAACGATTTGCCCACGCCGCACGAGATCTGCCAGCGTCTGGAGGATTATGTCATCGGTCAGCGCCAGGCAAAAAAAATCCTCGCGGTGGCGGTATACAACCACTACAAGCGGCTTAAGCACAAGAACGACGACGGCGTCGAGCTGGCAAAAAGCAACATCCTGCTGGTCGGCCCGACCGGTTCGGGTAAGACCCTGTTGGCGCAGACCCTTGCCCGCTTGCTGAATGTGCCATTCGTCATGGCCGATGCGACGACTTTGACCGAAGCCGGTTATGTCGGCGAGGATGTCGAGAACATCATCCAGAAATTGCTGCAGGCCTGCGATTACGATGTTGAGC
>CAYTZF010000270.1:0-2684 GCA_964442265.1 uncultured Sideroxydans sp. | reverse complement strand
TACCAAACCCTGTCGCCCCCTGTGGGTCGGGTTTTAACCCGACGGGGTTTGTTCGGTTTCATCTTTTTGTCGGGATGAATCCCGACCTACCAACCCCCTCTGCTCCCCGTAGGTCGGGTTTCAACCCGACGGGGTTTTTGTTCGGCTTCGGCTTCTTGTCGGGATGAATCCCGACCTACAAAACCCTGTTGCTCCTCGTAGGTCGGGTTTCAACCCGACGGGGTTTGTTCGGCTTCGTCTTTTTGTCGGGATAAATCCCGACCTACCAACCCTGCCGCGCATTTACCACGCAAATTATGCGATTCATGGCTTGTTCAGCATGTCCCGATACGACAGTGCGATGCCGTCTTTCAGTTGCATCGTGCGCTGCACGCCCAGCTTGTTGATGCGGGAGACATCCATCACTTTGCGCATCGCGCCGTCGGGTTTGGAGGGGTCGAAGGCGAGATTGCCTTTGAAGCCGACGACTGCGACGACGAGTTCGGCCAGTTCGCGGATGGTGAGGTCATTGTTTCAGCAACGTCAGCGAGCGCCGCGCCGCGCAGCCAGGCTTTTTGCAACAGGCTTTGCACGTCGGCGAGGCGAATGAAGGGCTTGGGATGCAGTTCGCGCGAGACGGGCCACAGGCGGGAGCCGGCGCCGCCGCAAAGGATGACGGGAATGAGTTGGGTCATTTTTATCGGGCGGATTACCCGTCTATCCGTTTAAATTGGATGCGCATTTTATAGTGGAACACCAAAAAAAGCCGGGCTGCCATTTATTCCCATTTCCCGAATCCGCACCCTGCGCCGGAAGCACGGTCTTTCGGGTGATTGCCGGTGGCCGTGGCCATAGCAAGCAATACGGCGATGGTGGTGCTGTAGAACGCCGCGGTCATTTTCAGATTGAACGTCTCAACCGTCAGGCCAAACACAAAAAATCCCAGCGTGACGCACATGCCCATCATGGCGGCGACCGCTTGTTGATGGTCGGCAGATCGCGCCAGGCACGCGAACAAATAGAACGGGACAAAATACAGCGCCAGCACAAACCCCAGGCCGAATATTCCAAAGCGAACGGTTTGCGCGAGGATCTCGCTGTGCACTTCGGCCCGGCCAAGATCGGCGGCGAGCGGCGTAATACGGCCCAACTCGCTCATGGGGCGCATCGCCTCCGCAAACCCCCCGGCACCAACTCCGAAAAACGGATTCTCACCGATCAGATGCAAAGCAGTGCCCCACAACTGCAGGCGAATCCCGATCGAGGTATCGGCATGACCCGCCCTGAACTGTGACAAGTCGGAAAAAATCAGCCCTATCCGCAATTGAATCGGCTCGATCAACCAGCAGCCCAGCCCGATCACCAGCAAGGCCAGCGCGGAAAGCAGTGCCGCCCGCATGACATATTTGGTTTGCAGGTGCGCATAAACGTAGATGGCGATGAAAATCGGGATTGCGATCCAGCTTCCGCGTGCCTGGGATAAAACCGAAACAATCAACCCGGCAAAAAATCCGCTTATCTTCAGCAACTTGAGCGGTAGGCTGTCCCGATCCATCCAATTGATGCCGAACAGCGACAGGAATGCCAGCAATATGGCCATGTCGCCCAGGTGAATGTGATTCAGGAATGAGGTTTGGGCATATGCGTGCCAGCGATTCTCCACCAATACCGCGAGCAGCGCGGCAATCGCACCCAAAGGAAACGCGTATTGCAAAGCGCGCCATGCTTTCCCCGTCCGCGCATGGCGCAGCGCCAACAGGATGGGCACCGCCAGCAAGAATCTGGCCGCCGAATCAAAATATTTCGCGCTTAAATCGTGATGGTGGATTTGCACGATCAAAATTGCGGCCAAACCGGATGACATGGCCAAGGCAAAAGCAATTTCTCCGGCCAGCAGCGGCAAGTGTTTTCTGCAACCGGCAAGCAGGAGCATAACGGAGAGGATTGCCAACACGAACATACTGCCGTTCATGCCGCCGCGCACGAGAAAAAGCAATGCCGGATAGGCCAGCAGCAGCGCGCCAAGGATATTCTCAACTGCAATGTCACGGGGTTTGATTGGCGGCTTCATTTGGCGGGGGGCATGATGCGCGAAGTTTCCTTCAGGGGGACGGATGGTATCAAATTCGGACTCTGTTTCGGCACATGCGAAGTTTGGCGGGGTTCAGGCAAGGTGCGCGTAAATATTTTCATACTCGCGCGCCACCACATCCCAACCGCGCACGAACAAAGGTGCCGCATCGGTTCGATCAAGCTGCACTGCCACTGCGCGTTTCCATTGTTCCATTGGCGCGTCCAGATGAAGCACCGCGCCCGCCCCGGCACTCACCTGCGCCGCCGCCCCGCACGCATCCGAGACCACCACCGGCACCCTTGCCGCCATCGCTTCCGAGATGACCATTCCGTAGGGTTCGGCTTTGGCGGGATGCAGCAGCACGTCGATCTGCTCGAAATGCGCGTTGCCGGTGCGCCAGCCGAGCAGACGATAGCCGCCTTGCCAGCCTTTGAACAAATGTGCCACTTCGTTCTCGTGCGGCCCGATCACCCACAGTTCAAGTTGCGGTCGCGTCTTGCGCAGTTGCGCGGTGATCTCGATCGCGAGGGGCAAGCCCTTGCGCTGCCATTCGCGCCCGACGAAGCCGACAATGCCGCCGTCGGCCGGCACATTGCGCGGCGCGCGCATGACACCGGGCAGCACGCCGGGG
>CAYTZF010000269.1:0-6220 GCA_964442265.1 uncultured Sideroxydans sp. | reverse complement strand
CGTCGAACTTGTATTCGATGCGATGGTTAATCACCGAATAGGCCGGCACACGCTGCGATCCGGTTGATATTTGCGGCAGGGTATCCATGGTCAACAGGATCAGCACGATGAACGAGCCTCCCGTCACCCAGATTGCCGTTTCGCGCCAGAACGATTCCGACGCCCACCACTGACTCGTTGCCATGTTTCTCTCCTTTTCCCTGGTTAAGAATTCTCGACCGGCAGAGCTTCCGCCTGCGCTTTTACCTCGGCATGCGTGCCAACACACAGGTGCCAGATTGCGTGTGGCGCCAACAGATAACCGACCAGCATAAAAACCACGACCGTCGCCCACAGCGGGTACGCCAGCAGGTTGGCGGCGTTTGCCAGCATCAGAGTGAAGGCGAACAATCCCGCATAGGACAGGTAAGCCAAAGGCATGAGAAACGGGACGGCCTTGATGCGCGAATAGGCAAACAACAGCGCATACAAGGCACCCAGCATGATCACCATCGCGGAGCTGAAGAAGATGGTGAAGAAATTCGCAAGACTGGCCGGCTCAATCATATTGCCCCCTCAAAAATCAGCGGTATTAAAGATTCATTGGCGAGCAATGTATTCCTGTTTTTTCAAACATGCAATAGTTTTGAATGTATTATTCATGCACCCAACACCCGCCCGCCTGTCGCCTATAATTCGCGCGGGCCCAAACAGAGGAATTTGCCATGCAACTCAACTTATCCACAGATATCGCCCTGCGCACCCTGATCTATCTGGGACAAAAGGGCGAACCCGCGACCATCGCCGAGATCGCCAAAGCCTTCGATATCGTGAAAACTCATCTGATGAAGGTCGTCATGGCCTTGGTCGCGGCAGGATTGGTGAGCAGCGTGCGCGGGCGCAACGGCGGCATCCTGCTGGCGCGCGAGGCGCGCGCGATCCGCATCGGCGAGGTGGTGGAACTGATGGAGACCAGCATGGCGCTGGTGTTCTGCATGAAGGACGGCACGACCAATGACGCCTGCCCGCTATTGCCCAGCTGCCGCTTGCGCAAACTGTTTTTCAAAGCGCAGAAATCATTTCTCGCCTCGCTCAACGAAAGCACGCTGGCCGATTTGTTGCCGGTGAAAATCACCCTGCCAAAATGAAACCGGTCCTCTTATTCCAATCGTTCAAGCCGCACCCCCTGCCCGCCACCTTTGCCGAAAAACTGCGCAGCGGTGTGGCGGGCGGGCTGGGCATCTTCCTGCTGGCCTGGGCTCTGCACTTTCTGCCGCAACCACAATTCCCGTTATTGCTGCTGGGTTCGATGGCAGCCTCGGCGGTATTGCTCTATGCCGTGCCGCATAGCCCGCTGGCACAACCGTGGAATCTGGTCGGTGGTCATCTGTTTTCGGCGATCTGCGGCTGGTTGAGCATGGCGTACGTGGGCGATCCGCTGCTGGCCGCCGGGGTCGCTGTCGGCGCCGCAATCTTCCTGATGTATGTGCTGAACTGTCTGCATCCGCCCGGCGCGGCGACCGCGCTGACGCTGGTGCTGGGTGCCTCGCAGTTCCAGCAAATGGGCTTGCTATGGAGCGCGCTGATCGTGCTGGCCAATGCGCTGATCTCGCTGCTGCTCGCTTTGCTTGTCAACAATTTCCTGCCACGCCGGCGTTATCCGCAAATGCCGCCCAAGCACATGCCCGCCGCGGAAAAACCGCTGATGATCATCCCGCAGCAGGAAGACCTGGAATGGGTGCTGACGCAACAGGACAGCTTGCTCGATATCAGTATC
The DNA here is from genome assembly GCA_964442265.1 of uncultured Sideroxydans sp. GTDB lineage: Bacteria > Pseudomonadota > Gammaproteobacteria > Burkholderiales > Gallionellaceae > Sideroxyarcus. The sequence continues at coordinate 4,464 of CAYTZF010000269.1, read as the reverse complement.
GACGATCTGACCGAGGTGTATTGGCTGGCGCAGCAACGGGCGCAGGCACGCTTCGATCTTGCCACGTGCTAGACAGGAGGACGCATGACAGCACTCAAACTCGTCCACATCAGCGCCGCGGCGCTCAGCTTTACCCTGTTTTTTTTGCGCGGCGTCCGGTTGTTGCGCGAATCTCCCGTGTTGCGCCACCGCTGGACAAAAATCATCCCGCACACCATCGACACCGTCTTGCTGGCCAGCGCCATCGCGCTTGCCTGGCAATTGGGCTACACCCCGTTCAACTCGCCCTGGCTGGCGGCCAAGATCATTGCCCTGCTGCTTTACATTGGCCTCGGCATGCTGGCATTCCGCTTCGCCCGCAGCCGCCGCGCGCGCCTGCTGGCCTGGCTGTCAGCGCAGGCGGTATTTCTCTACATCGTCGCCGCCGCGCTGTCGCACGATCCTTTTTTGGTTGGCTGAACCATGACACAGCAGACATCTGCCGGCCGGGTCGTGATCATCGGCGCCGGTCCCGCCGGGCTAATGGCCGCAGAAGCGCTGGCGCAGGCCGGAATCCGCGCCGGCGTCCATGATGCAATGCCCAGCGCGGGACGCAAATTCCTGATGGCAGGGAAAGGGGGACTCAATATTTCCCACGCCGAAGTCTTCGATGATTTTGTGGCGCGCTACGGCACGCGACGCGCACAGATCGAGCCGCTGTTGCAGGCTTTTCCGCCCGATGCGCTGCGCCGCTGGGTGCATGGCCTGGGGCTTGAAACGTTCGTAGGCAGCTCCGGCCGCGTCTTTCCGGACAGGATGAAAGCGGCTCCGCTGTTGCGCGCCTGGCTGCACCGGTTGCGCGAACAGGGGGTGACCTTTCACCTGCGCCGGCGCTGGCTGGGATGGGACGAATCCGGCTTATTGCGTTTCGCCACGCCGGAAGGTGAATGTCGGATAAGTGCCGATGCGACAGTGTTGGCGCTCGGCGGTGCCAGTTGGCCGCAACTCGGCTCGGATGGCGCGTGGACCGCGTTGCTGGCTGCGCGCGGCATCCCCATTGCGCCGCTGCGTCCGGCCAACTGCGGTTTCGACATCGGATGGAGCGATCACTTCCGCCAGCGCTATGCGGGTGCACCGCTTAAATCTGTTGCCGCCTGTTTCGGTGAGCTGCGCCGGAACGGGGAGTGTCTTATCAGCACACATGGCATCGAGGGCGGCCTGATCTATGCGCTTTCTGCCGCCCTGCGCGACAAAATCGAAGTTAACGGAGAGGCGGTGCTGCATCTCGATCTGCTGCCGGACTGGGCATTGCAACGGGTGCAACGGGAAGCAGCACACCCGCGCGGCGCGCGCTCACTCGCCAGCCATCTGCAAAGCCGCCTGGGGCTGAAAGGGGTAAAAGCCAATCTATTGCGCGAGGTGTTGAGTGCAGAGCAGATGCACGACCCTGTTCTGCTGGCACAGACCATCAAGATGTTGCCGTTGCGACTTGTCGCGCCGCGCCCCTTGAACGAAGCCATCAGCAGTGCGGGCGGGGTGGAATTTGCTGCACTTGATCAACGGCTGATGTTGCAAAGAATTCCCGGCGTATTCTGCGCGGGCGAAATGCTGGACTGGGAAGCACCCACGGGGGGCTATCTGCTGACAGCCTGTTTCGCCAGCGGTCATGCCGCCGGCAAAGGCGCGGCGCAATGGTTGCAGGGGTCGCACCGGTAATCCGGCACCTGTTTTTTGGTCAACGATTGGCGTCTTTGAATCCAACCCACAGCGCCCATCCACCGAGCATGACATACCAGATCAGCGACCACTCCGGGATGCCGAGCGCGAGGAAAGTCCAGCCCTTCTCCGCGCATTCGCCGGAGCCGTGCATCAGCTCCTGCCACACTTCGGCCAGCGGAAAGTTCTGCAACAGGTAATCCAGGCCGGGGCCGCAGGCGGGCACCTGGTCCTTCGGCAGATGTTGCAGCCAGATGTGGCGCGATGCGGTCGCCACGCCACCCAGCGCGAACAGCGCGATCAGGGCCGAGTAGATGCGGCTGCCGATGCGCCCCGCGTTGTGCGCGGCAGCAATCAAAAACAGCATGCCGATGGCGATGAAGATGACGCGCTGCAGCATGCACAACGGGCAGGGCTCTTCGCGCAGGATATATTGCAGGTAGAGCGCAGCCGAGAACAAACCGCCCACCACCAGCGCACCGGCCAGATACAGCCAGCGGTTCGATATTGCGTTCAATCGTTTCGCCATCTCATTCCGCCTCGTCGATCCAGGTCGCCTGAATCGCTTCCAGCACCTTTTCGCCGCCGTGGCCGTGGTCGTCATCGAAGCCATCCAACCCGACCACATAATTGTGCAGGTCAACGAAGTTCACCTTGAGCGGATCGACTTCCGGATATTTCTCGGCCAGCGCGATCGCGATGTCGCGCACATCTTTCCATTTCATTTGCTGTGTCCTTCCTTCGCCATATTGATCGAATACTTCGGTATCTCGATCACCAGATCCTGTTTACCGACAATCGCCTGGCAGCTCAGGCGCGAGTTGGCTTCCAGCCCCCACGCCTTGTCCAGCATGTCTTCTTCCAGTTCACTCGCTTCGGCCAAACTGTCAAAGCCTTCGCGCACGATGACGTGGCAGGTAGTGCAGGCGCAGGATTTCTCGCAGGCATGCTCGATCTCGATACCGTGATCGAGCAGGGCATCGCAAATGGATTTGCCCGGCTGTTCCTCGAACAGCGCCCCCTTGGGGCAAAGTTCTTCATGCGGCAATACGATGATTTGGGTCATGTTAATTTTTTTCCAGTTCGGACATCTTGTGCCCCTTCAATGCGCGCGACACGCTCTGGTCCATGCGTTTCTGGGCAAAGCTGACCGTGGCCTGATTCAGCGCCTCGATACCGCGCTTGATCGCGTTGTGGTCACCGCCATCGACCACCGCGCGCAAACCGTCCATGCTCGCGCGGATGCGCTCGCGCGACGCCTCGTCCAGCAATGTACCATCCTGCGCCAGCGCATTATCCACCGCTTCCAGCAATTGGCGCGCCTCGGTCTGCTGCTCGCGCAGGGCGCGCGCCAGCATGTCGTCGCGCGCGTGCTGGTTGGCGTCCTGCAACATGCGCGTGATGTCGTCATCCTGCAAACCATAGGCGGGTTTGACCGTTACCGCCGCCTCCACGCCGCTGTTGGTCTCGCGCGCAGACACACTGAGTAACCCGTCGGCATCCACCTGGAAGGTGACACGGATGCGTGCCGATCCCGCCACCATGGGCGGAATGCCGCGCAGCTCGAACTTCGCCAGCGAACGACAATCGCTCACCAGCTCGCGCTCGCCCTGCAGCACATGGATGCTCATCGCGGCCTGCCCGTCCTTGTAGGTGGTAAATTCCTGCGCGCGCGCGCTCGGGATGGTGCTGTTGCGCGGCATGATCTTCTCGACCAGCCCGCCCATCGTCTCGATACCGAGACTGAGGGGGATCACATCCAGCAACAACCAGTCATCGCCACCGCGATTGCCCGCCAGCACATTGGCCTGGATTGCCGCCCCCAGCGCCACCACCTTATCCGGATCGAGGTTGGTCAGCGGCGTCTGGTTGAAGAATTCGGCGACCGCGCGCTGCACCTGCGGCATGCGCGTGGAACCGCCAACCATCACCACACCTTTGACTTCGTCGACCGAGAGTTTGGCATCGCGCAGCGCGCGCCGCGTCGGTTGCAGCGTGCGCGCCAGCAAGTTCTGCGTCATCGCATCGAACTCATCGCGCGTCAACGTCACATTGACCAGTTCGCCCCCGCCCAACACGGCGGTGATCTGCGTCTGCGCATTGTCGGTCAGTTGCTCCTTGGCGGCGCGGGCATGGGTCAGCAACAAACGCGTATCGTTCACGCCCAATTGGGAGAGACCGGATTTTTCCAGTATCCAGCAGTAGATGCGCTGATCGAAATCGTCACCGCCCAGGGCGGAATCGCCATTGGTCGCCAGTACCTCGAATACGCCGCGCGACAGTTTCAGAATGGAAATATCGAAGGTGCCCCCGCCCAGGTCATAAACCGCATACACGCCTTCGGAAGCGTTATCCAGGCCGTAGGCAATGGCGGCGGCGGTCGGCTCGTTAAGCAGGCGCAACACATTGATCCCCGCCAGCCGCGCGGCGTCCTTGGTCGCCTGCCGTTGTGCATCGTCAAAATAGGCCGGCACGGTAATCACCGCGCCCACCAGCGCGCCGCCAAGCGAACGTTCGGCGCGGTCGCGCAACACCTTGAGGATTTCGGCGGAAACTTCGACCGGGCTTTTTACCCCGGCGACCGTGCGCAATTGCACCATGCCCGGCGCATCGACAAAACGATAGGGCAGATCCACCGCGTCGCCGATATCTTTCAGCCCGCGCCCCATGAAGCGTTTGACCGACACAATGGTGTTCTGCGGATCTGTACTCTGTTCAGCCTGCGCCGCCTCCCCCGCCACCACCGAACCGTCGGCAAGATAGCGCACG
>CAYTZF010000268.1:0-5280 GCA_964442265.1 uncultured Sideroxydans sp. | reverse complement strand
GTATTCGGCGAAGAACGGGCGCTGCACCCAATCCGGGTCGCGGCCCTGCAGGAAGCGCATCACCATCACTTTGCGCTCACCCGCGTCGGCCACGCCCAGCACCTGAATCTTGCCCGGGGTGGCCGACATGCTGGGGCCGCGCACCGTGCGCGCCAGGCCGGACACTTGCTGATACGCCTCGCGGAAGATCTGCCAGGCACGCACCAGCGGCACCGAAAAATAGTGCTGCGCGCCGGTGTCGCGCGCGAGGAACATGTAATACGGCACGCAGCCCAGCTTGACCTGCTCTTCCCACATTGTTGCCCACAGCGCCGGGTCGTCATTGATATGGCGCATTACCGGCGACTGGGTGCGGATCATCACATTGGCCTCGCGCAGATTGCGGATCGCCTGTTTGACCGTCGCGCTTTCCAGTTCGCGCGGGTGGTTGAAATGCGCCATCAGCGCCAGTTGCTTGCCCGCATCGGTTACCTTGCGGAACAGCGCCAGCATCTCCTGCGCATCATCGTCGTCCACGAATTTGTGCGGCCAGTAGGCCAGCGCCTTGGTGCCAATGCGGATATTGACCAAATTGGGCAAATCGGCCGACAGCAGCGGTTCGATGTAGGCGGCGAGGTTCTTCGCCGACATGATCATCGGGTCGCCGCCGGTGAACAGGATGTCGGTGATCTGCGGGTTGCGCTTCACGTATTCGACCAGCTTCTCCACCTCGCGGCTGGCAAACTTGATGTCGGTCAGGCCGACGAATTGCGGCCAGCGAAAGCAGAAGGTGCAGTAGGCATGGCAGGTCTGGCCTTGGCTGGGGAAGAAGAGGATGGTCTGGCGGTATTTGTGCTGCATACCGTGCAGGGTTTCGCCGTCGAGCACCGGCACGTTGTGCTCGGCCTGGCCGGCGGGGTGCGGATTGAGCTGCATGCGGATGCGGTTGGCCGCTTCCTTGAGGGTTATCTTGTCCGCCCCGTTTTTGAGCAGGGCGGCGATTTCGTCGTAATGTGCCGGCAACAGCATGTCTTTTTGCGGGAACGTGAGGGCAAAAATCGGATCATCGGGGACTTTGTCCCAGTCTATCAATTGCTCGATCACGTAATTGTTCGCCTTGAACGGCAACACGTTACCGACGACTTCGATGTCGAATCGCTGCTGTTCGCCAAGTTTTGCGATCTGCGGGATGTCGCGAAAATTGTTCAGATTGTAGGAACGGAGCTGCGGATTGCTGGCGGAATAGATGGGGAAGTCGGTTTGTCGTGTCTCGCTCACTGTCGGTGTCTCCTTGCACAAATGAAAAGGAAAACATCGATACCGAAGCGGCATCGTGTTTCTCTAATGGGGTGGGATGCGGGTTTATAACACAGGAAGCGTGCGCCACAAAACCGCGCTTTGCCCCGGTTTTGGCCGGGTTCTGGGTGTCAGTTCTGGCACTGGCTCTGGCTTGTTATATCCGGATGGCTGTGCTACGGTAAAAAGGTTCGCTTTGAACCAACCCATATGGCGAGCTGGGGTTGCACCTGTTTTGCGCCAAATATGCTTTGATATCTCAACAGACTGAAAGAAAAAATTTAACGGTTCACGATCCCGTCGCATTTCGATTTCGTACTTTGGAGCCAACAGATGGTATGGCGCTGCACCGACTGGTGCGCGACTGTCCGCCACTCGATCCAAATTCCCCTTACTGCAATCTGTTGCAGTGCAGCCATTTCAAATCCACTTCGATTGCCGCCACACACCGGGATCAACTGGTCGGTAGCGTGACGGCTTACCGACTGCCCGGGCATCCCGACACGCTATTCGTCTGGCAGGTGGCTGTTCACCCCGCTGTCCGAGGCCGGGGCTTGGCGCGCCAGATGTTGCGCCGCCTGTTCGAGCGCGTGGCTCCGCAAGGGGTGCGCTTCATCGAAACTTCCATCACCGGGGACAACCCGGCATCGCAGCGATTGTTCGCCGGTTTTGCGGCCGAGCACGATGCTGCCATGACGCGTTCTGTCATGTTCGACCACGCCGTGCATTTTGCGGGGACGCACGATACCGAATATCTGTTTCGAATCGGCCCTGTCCGGATCGCGGGCGATTCATCTTCCACCCATAAAGGAGAGCGACAATGAATATTTTTGAGGAACTGGAATCCGAAGTGCGCAGTTATGCGCGGTCATTTCCCCGCGTGTTCAACCGCGCCAAGGGGGAATATCTGTACGACAGCGAGGACAATGAGTTCCTCGATTTCCTTGCGGGCGCTGGCACGCTGAACTACGGCCATAACAATCCGCTGTTCAAGCAGGCCCTGCTTGACTATATCGAAGCGGACGGCATTACGCACGGCCTCGATCTGCATACATCTGCCAAACAGGCGTTTTTGGAGACGCTGCAAAGCAAGATTTTCAAACCCAGAAATCTGGACTATCAGGTGCAGTTCACCGGGCCAACCGGCACCAATGCCGTCGAGGCGGCGCTGAAACTGGCGCGCAACATCACCGGGCGGCACAACATTGTCTCGTTCACCAACGGTTTCCACGGCGTTTCGCTGGGCGCGCTGGCGACAACCGGCAATTCGCACCACCGCGGCGCGGCGGGCATCAATCTCGGCGGCGTTTCGCGCATGCCATATGACAACTATCTGGGCGACGGTTTCGATACCACGGCGTATCTGGACAAGATGCTCTCCGATTCCAGCAGCGGCATCGACATGCCGGCAGCGGTGATCGTCGAGACGGTGCAGGGCGAAGGCGGCATCAATGCGGCGAGCTTTGCGTGGCTGAAAGCCCTGGAGCAAGTCTGCCGCCGGCATGAGGTGTTGCTGATCGTGGACGACATCCAGGCGGGTTGCGGCAGAACCGGCACTTTCTTCAGCTTCGAACCGGTCGGTATCCAGCCGGACATCGTTACCATGTCGAAGTCCTTGAGCGGTTACGGTCTGCCCCTGGCGCTGGTGTTCATGAAGTCTGAACTTGACCTGTGGAAACCGGGCGAGCACAACGGCACTTTCCGGGGCAACAATCATGCCTTCGTCACGGCGACGGCAGCGATCAACCACTACTGGTCCGACGACATGTTCTCCAAAGAGGTGCTGCGCAAAGGAGAGATCATCAAGATGCATCTGGATCGATTCGTGGCGGAATACGGCGACGGCAATTTCAGCGCGCGCGGTCGCGGCATGTTCCAAGGCATCAACTGCATCAGCGGCGAACTGGCCGGCGACATCTCGCTGCGGGCGTTCAAGAAGGGACTCATGATCGAGACCAGCGGCGCGGAAGATCAAGTGATCAAGCTGCTATGCCCGCTGATCATTTCCGACGAAGCGCTGAACAAGGGACTGGCCATCATCGAGGAAAGCATCAAGGAGACTTGCGAGCAGTTTCGGCGTATTCCAAGTGAGAAGGATTTCTTTCAATCCTGAAAGACGAGCGGTACACCGAATTCGATAACGCTGGGAGGAAACAGAATTGATAGTCAGGACATTACAGCAGACCGAGCAAAGCGAGCGCCGCGTGGTGAGCAGGGGCTGGGAAAGCACACGCCTGTTGCTGAAAGACGACGCGATGGGATTCTCGTTCCATATCACCACCATCTACGCCGGTGCGAACCTGCCCATGCACTACCAGAACCATCTGGAATCGGTGTATTGCATCAGCGGCGAAGGCGAGATCGAGGATATGGCCACAGGGCAGATACATTCCATCTCCGCCGGAACCATCTACGCGCTGGATAAGCACGACAAACACATCCTGCGCGCCCGGACGGAGATGAAAATGGCCTGCGTGTTCAATCCGCCGTTGCATGGCAAGGAGGTGCATAACGCGCAGGGCGCCTACGAGCTGGAAGCGGAAACGGTCAGGGAATAAGTGTGTGGCCCGGTTTAATTGATACGGAAAGGAGTGAAATCGTGAACGAGGCGAAAGATAAATACCCATCGCGGGCCAACGGGAAAGCGTGTTTGATACCCCGTGCCGATCCGGTGGTCTATGCGCATGCCTCGGCCGGATTGCAGCAGCACATCTCCACAGAACAAGTCGCCCGGTACGAGCGGGATGGCTTCCTGGTACTGCAGGAGGTTTTCTCCGCCGAGGAAGTCGGGTGTTTCAAGGAAGAACTGGAGCGGCTGCGCAACGATCCGATGTTGCGCGGCGGCGACGGGGTCATCACCGAGCCGGGCAGCGGCGATGTCCGTTCCATCTTCAGTGTGCACACCGTCAGCCCGGTATTCAAGCGACTGGCGGGAGATGCGCGTCTGGCCGGAATCGCGCAGGGCCTGCTGGATGACGAGGTTTACATCCACCAGTCGCGCCTCAACTACAAACCCGGGTTTCGCGGCAAGGAATTTTACTGGCATTCTGATTTCGAGACCTGGCATGTCGAGGACGGAATGCCGTCCATGCGCGCACTGAGCATGTCGATCACGCTGACCGAGAACACACCCTATAACGGTGCGCTGATGTTAATACCCGGTTCTCACAAGTCCTACGCCGTGTGCTCCGGTGAGACGCCGGACGACCACTTCAAGGCTTCGCTCAAGAAGCAGGAATACGGTGTGCCGGATGACGGCATCCTCACCCTGCTGCGTGAACGGCACGGGCTGGCCGGGGCGGTCGCAAAACCCGGTTCGGTGATCATCTTCGACTGCAATGTGATGCACGGCTCCAACAGCAACATCACGCCGGATCCCCGCTCGAACGTATTCTTCGTTTACAACGCACTCAGCAATCGCGTTGTGGCACCGTTCTGCAACAAACCGCCGCGCCCCGAGTTCATCTGCTCGCGCGAGCAGGTCGAATGCGTATACCCCCAAGCCGCCAGTCTGGAAAGCTATCAACGGGAATTTTCCGGCACGAAGTGAGGGGTGCGACCGGACGTTCTGAAGCTTGGGGTTTTGCATGCAGGAACAGGGCAAACTAGCAGGGAATGACAGAAGTTACGTAACGGAAAGAAGAACTTCATTCAAACAATCGGCTATTTTGTGTAACATGCCATCATCGCTCATCATTTAGTTCGTCGCGAAACCTATGTGGCGGCACGTTCAACACGCCCATGAAAGATCAAGCAGTCAAGTCACGCTCTATTCATTCTTCATCCCGTCGCAAGGGAGCCACCGTTGCGCTGTTCGGCGAGGTGCTCGCCGATGTCTTTCCCGATCGCGCCGTGCTGGGCGGCGCCCCGTTCAATGTCGCCCGCCACCTGAAGGCTTTTGGCCTGAATCCTGTTCTGATCACCCGTACCGGCAACGATGCCTTGCGCGAGCAGTTGCTGCGCACGATGTCCGCCTGCGGCATGGAAACGCTGGGGGTGCAGTCC
>CAYTZF010000267.1:0-1555 GCA_964442265.1 uncultured Sideroxydans sp. | reverse complement strand
GATGCTGATCGCGGTGGCGCAGCGGGTGAAGGAGATCGGTCTGCTCAAGGCGCTGGGTGCGCCGGCCGGCCAGATTCGCAAACTTTTTTTTGCCGAGGCGGTGCTGTTATCCGGCATTGGCAGCGTGGCGGGACTCGCCCTGGGTTACGCGGGCAGCGCGATCATTGGCCAGATGTATCCGAGCCTTCCCGTGTCCCCGCCGTGGTGGGCGGTGCTTGCGGCGACCGCCACGGCATTGGGCACGGGCGTTTTATTCAGCGTGTGGCCGGCGCGGCGCGCGGCGCGGCTCGATCCGGTGGCGGCATTGGCGGGAAGATGATGGAAATAGGCAAAACCACAAACCCCGTCATTCCGGCGCAGGCCGGAATCCAGTTAATTAAACAAGCCCCGCGTAGCGGGACAACTGAAAACTGCATGTTGAATAACCACCCTGGATTCCGGCCGTCGCCGGAATGACGCCGCGATGTTCTACCGTGATTTCCTGAACCTCACCACCTCCAGCTTCCTTGCGGCGCGCCTGCGCAGCTTCCTCACCGGACTGGGCATCGCCATCGGCATCGCCGCAGTCATTCTGCTCACCTCCATCGGCGAGGGTCTGCACCGTTTTGTACTCGACGAATTCTCGCAATTCGGCACCAACATCATCACGGTGCAGCCGGGCAAGACACAGACGCAGGGCGGCAACATCGGTGCGCTGGGGTCGGTACGTCCCTTGTCGCTGGCGGATGTGGATGCCCTGCGCCGCCTGCCCTACGTCGAGAGCATCAATCCCGGTTTGATGGGCAACGCCGAGCTGCGTGCCAACGGCAAGACGCGGCGCACTACCGTGTTCGGCGAGGGGCGCGATTTCGCCTCTACTTTCACCATGAAAGTGCGCCTGGGCGCGTTCTGGAACGATGCCGATGACGAGCAGGCGCGGGCGCAGGTCGTGCTCGGCAGCAAGGTCTGGCAGGAGTTGTTTGGCGGGGAGAATCCGCTCGGCGAATTCCTGCGCGTGGGCGGTCAGCGCTTTCGCGTGATCGGTGTGATGGAATCCAAGGGGCAGATTCTCGGTCTGGACATGGATGATGCGGTATTCATTCCGGCGGCACGCGCGATGGAGTTGTTCAACCGTCCCGGACTGATGGAGATCAATGTCAGTTACCGTTCGAGCGCGAATGTCGATGCCGTCACACGCCTCATCCGCGAACAGATGCTGGCGCGCCACGGACGCGAAGATTTCACCCTCATTTCGCAAGAGGAAGCGCTGGAGGTGTTGGGGTCGGTGCTGGATGTCCTCACCTTCGCCGTCGGCGCGCTGGGCGGCATCTCGCTGCTGGTTGGCGCGGTCGGCATCCTTACCATCATGACCATGGCCGTCACCGAGCGCACCGCCGAAATCGGTTTGTTGCGCGCGCTGGGCGCGCGCAAGCAACAGGTGCTGGCGCTATTTCTGGGGGAGGCGATCATGCTCTCCGCGCTCGGCGGCGTGCTGGGGCTGGGCATCGGGATCGGCATCGCGCAGGGTTTGCATTGGCTGTTTCCGGCACTGCCCGTGCATACGCCGTGGCTGTAC
>CAYTZF010000266.1:0-6054 GCA_964442265.1 uncultured Sideroxydans sp. | reverse complement strand
TCAAGCCGCCATCTTCAATTCAACTTTCTTTCCCGCTCTGGTCGCCAGCGTGACCAGCATATCCAGACTGAACTTCTCGAACTTGCCGCGTATCAGGTCGGAGACGCGCGATTGCGAGATGCCTAGCACTTGCGCGGCTTCTGCTTGTGTCCATTGCTTGTCGCGGATCAGGATTTCGAGTCGGCACATGAGTTCGGAGCGCATGGCGAGGATGGCAGCCTGTTCCGGTGGGAATCCGAGGTCGATGTAAACGTTGCCGCTGGATTTGGTGATTTTGAGTTTCTCTTTTTTCATTTGGCACTCTCCTTGAGTTGCTTGTAGCGGGCAGCTGCCAGTGCAATATCTTCTTTGCGCGTTTGCTGCGTCTTCTTCTGAAAGGCATGCAGCACATAAACTGCATTGGCGAATTTCGCTACATAGATCACGCGCCATTCGCCCAACACATGGACACGAATCTCATAAGCGCCAGCGCCAACACTCAGCATTGGCTTCCAGTCTGCAGGCATCAAGCCAGCCTGGACGCGAAAGAGTTGAAAACCTGCGGCTTGCTTCACTTCGCGCGGGAATGCGGCCAGATCGTCCTCGCTTGAGCCGGTGAATATGAGCGGCTTCATATGGGCAATATATAAGTAGTTAGATAGTGGCGCAAGCGGATTTTTTGGCGGCAATGGCTTCGTTGGCGAATTGCTCGAACACGAGCATGGTGGTTTCGGCGTAGCCGTCGGCGACGAGATTCGAGGGCTCGCTGGCGGAGAGCGGGTTACCGCCATCCCAGTCGAAGCCCGTGATTTTGCTCAGGTCAGTCATGGTTTGTATATTTATGAAGCTATACGCAGGAATGCAGGCGGGCCTGCCGGCTATCTGGACTACTCACTTCCCCCCCCACCCCCAATCACGCATCCGCAGTCAGCGGCCTTTTCAGCGGATGTCAAGTTGCGCGATGGGCCGCGCGGGTCTAATCTGTTCCGCATCGTGGGGACATTAAAGATTCATCTTGTTGCGCTACCCTTCTGCTGACCATTTTCCAACTCCTGATCGACCGCTATCATGAATACGCAAACCGCTCCTTTGTCGGCTGACGAAGTCCAACATCTCGACGCCTATTGGCGCGCGTGCAATTACCTCGCCGCCGGGATGATTTATCTGCGCGATAACCCGCTGCTCAAGCAGCCGCTCGCGCTCGAACACATCAAGCATCGCCTGCTCGGGCACTGGGGGTCGAGTCCCGGTCTGGCCTTTACCTATATCCACATGAACCGGCTGATCAAGAAGTATGACCTGAACGCGATCTTCATGGCGGGGCCGGGACACGGCGCGCCGGGGGTGCTGGGGCCGGTGTATCTCGAAGGACGCTACAGCGAGGTGTATCCGAACAAGGGCGAAAACGAAGAAGGCATGCGCCAGTTCTTCAAGGAGTTTTCCTTCCCCGGCGGCATCGGCAGCCATTGCACGCCGGAGACACCCGGCTCGATCCATGAGGGCGGCGAACTCGGTTACAGCGTGTCGCACGCCTTCGGTGCGGCCTACGACAATCCCGATCTGATCGTGGCGGTGGTGGTGGGTGACGGCGAATCCGAAACCGCGCCGCTGGCGACCTCGTGGCATTCCAACAAGTTCCTCAATCCGATCCGCGATGGCGCGGTGTTGCCGGTGCTGCACCTCAACGGTTACAAGATCAACAATCCGACCCTCCTCGCGCGCATCTCGCACGAGGAACTGGAGAATCTGTTCAAGGGGTACGGTTGGACGCCGTACTTCGTCGAAGGCAGCGACCCCGCAACCATGCACCAGGCGATGGCGGCGACGATGGAGCAATGCGTATTGGAGATCCGCCGCATCCAGCAGGAAGCGCGCGGCAGCGGCAAACCGCTGCGCCCGCGCTGGCCGATGATCGTGCTGCGCTCGCCCAAAGGCTGGACCGGCCCGCAGGAAGTGGACGGCAAGAAGGTGGAAGGTTTCTGGCGCGCACACCAGGTGCCGATCGGCGATATGAAGACGCCGGAGCATTTCGCCAAGCTGGAAGCCTGGCTGAAGAGCTACAAAATCGACGAGCTGTTTAACGCGGACGGCGCGCTGTTGCCCGAACTGAAAGCGCTGGCGCCGCAGGGCGAACGCCGCATGAGCGCGAACCCGCATGCCAACGGCGGCCTGTTGCGCAAGGCATTGCGCCTGCCGGACAGCAAGGATTATGCGGTGGAAGTGAAAAAACCGGGCACCACCGTGGCCGAAAATACCCGCCCGCTGGGCAAGTTCCTGCGCGACATCATGCGCGACAATATGGGCAATTTCCGCGTGTTCGGCCCGGACGAGAACAGCTCGAACAAGCTGGACAACATCTATGAGGTGAGCAAGAAGACCTGGATGGCCGAGATGCTGCCGGAGGATGCGGGCGGCGGCGAACTGTCGCCGGACGGGCGGGTGATGGAGATGTTGTCCGAGCACACGCTGGAAGGCTGGCTGGAGGGTTATCTGCTCACCGGCCGGCACGGTTTCTTCTCCACCTACGAGGCCTTCGTGCATGTCATCGATTCCATGTTCAACCAGCACGCCAAGTGGCTGGCGATGTCGAAGGAGGTGCCGTGGCGCGCGCCGGTGTCGTCGCTGAATCTGCTCATCACCTCCACCGTGTGGCGCCAGGACCATAACGGCTTCACCCATCAGGATCCGGGCTTTCTCGACCTGGTGGTGAACAAGAGCCCGAACGTGACGCGCATCTATCTGCCGCCCGATGTGAACTGTCTGCTGACCGTGGCCGAGCATTGCCTGAAGAGCACCAACTACATCAACGTCATCGTTTGCGACAAGCAGAAGCATTTGCAATATCTCGACATGGATGCCGCCATCAAGCACTGCACCAAGGGTATCGGCATCTGGGACTGGGCGAGCAACGACGACGGCAGTGAGCCGGATGTGGTGATGGCCAGTGCGGGCGACATTCCGACCAAGGAAGCGCTGGCCGCGGTGGTGATGCTGCGCGAACATTTCCCCGCCCTCAAGATACGTTTCATCAATGTGGTCGATCTGTACAAACTTACGCCTTCGACAGAGCACCCGCACGGCTTGAGCGACCGCGATTTCGACAGCCTGTTCACCCTCGACAAGCCGGTGATGTTCAACTTCCACGGCTACCCGTGGCTGATCCACCGCCTCGCCTATCGCCGTGCCAACCACAAGAACTTCCACGTGCGCGGCTACAAGGAAAAGGGCAGCATCAACACGCCGCTGGAACTGGCAATCCAGAACCAGATCGACCGTTTCAGTCTGGTCATCGACATCATCGACCGCCTCCCGGCGCTGCATGTGGCGGGCGCGCATGTGAAGGAAAAGATGCTGAACAGGCAGATCGAATGCCGCAACTATGCGTATGAGAACGGCGTCGATCTGCCGGAGGCGGACGGCTGGACGTGGCCGTATTGATGAACGTTATTTCGTCATTTCCCTGCAGTCATGCAGGTCGGGCTTCAGCCCGACAAAACGAGCCGCTTGCCGCGAGTTTCGAGGAACGGGAAAACAGCGTCGGGCTGAAGCCCGATCTACAGATTCCCGCATGCGCGGGAATGACACTGCGTTGATTTATGCCCACTATCCTCACGATTAACAGCGGTTCCTCCTCGGTCAAGGCCAGCCTGTTTGGGGCGGACGGTTCGCGCCGGGATTTTTTTTACGGCCACCTGCGTGATCCGCGCAGCGGCTTCGACCACTTGCTGCGCGACCTGCAGGGGCATGCGCCGGACATCGTCGGCCACCGCTTCGTGCACGGCGGCGACATCAGCGATGCGGCGCGCGTGGTGGACGATATCGAGTTGGCAAGACTGCGGGCCATCGTGCCGCTTGCGCCGCTGCACCTGCCGGGCAATCTGCTGGGCATCGAATTGTGCCGCGAGCGTTTTGCCGTGCCACAGATTGCCTGCTTCGATACCGCTTTTCATTCGACCCTGCCGGAAATCGCCAGAAGACTGCCCATCCCCGCATCGTATGGAATGCGCCGCTACGGTTTTCACGGCTTGAACTATGCGCATGTCGCCGGCGTGCTGCCCGCGCTGCTGGGCGACACCGCGCGCGGCAACGTGATCGTCGCGCACCTGGGCAGCGGTGCCAGCCTGTGCCTGCTGCGCGAGCTGAAATCGCAGGACACCACGATGGGCTACACCCCGGCGGGCGGCATCGTCATGGGCACGCGCAGCGGCGATCTCGACCCCGGCGTGATGCTGGAGCTCGCACAACGCCACGATGTGGATACCTTGCGCGACATCGTGTTTCACCAAATGGGATTGCTGGCACTCTCCAATGGGGAGAGCAGCGAGATGCGCGATCTGCTGGCCAGCCGGAGTGATGCGGCGAAGTTTGCGGTGGATTATTTCTGCCGCCAGGTCAGCGGTGCGATCGGTAACTTCGCCGCCAGGGCGGGCGGCCTCGATGCGCTGGTGTTCACCGGCGGCATCGGCGAACACAGTGCGCTCATCCGCGACAGGATATGCAGCACGCTGGCGTTCATGGGAATTCGCCTCGACCCCGCGGCCAATGAAAAAACTGCGCCGCGCGTCGAAGCTTCGGGCGCAACTCCTGTCTGCATTATTCCAGCGGACGAGGAAAGCGTGATTCGCCAGTTATGTCTGCAAACCTGAAATTGCTGCTGTACGGCACGACGTGCTGCCATTTGTGCGAGCAGGCGGAAGCTGTTCTGCATGCAGTCGGCGTGCCTGCCGGGCACATTGACATCGCCGAGGATGACGCGCTGCTGGAACGTTACGGCATCCGCATCCCGGTCGTGCGCCGCCTCGATAATGACACCGAACTGGGCTGGCCGTTTGACGAAACTTCCTTGCGCCGATTTTTGCGCGAGGGTTAACGCAAGCAGCGAAAGATCAGGCGATGAATCGCTTGGCGCGCAGCGTTTCGATGATCTCCGGAATGATGCCGGGATCGTCGATGGTGGATGGCACCACATATTCCTGCCCGTTGACGATGCGGTTCATGGTCTTGCGCAGGGTCTTGCCGGAGCGGGTCTTGGGCAGGCGTTTCAGGATCACCGAATCCTTGTAGCACGTGATGGCGCCGATGGCGTCGCGCACGCGGTTGACCAGTTCCTTCTGCAGCACCGCCTCGTCGATGGTGACACCCGATTTCAGCACCACCAGCCCCACCGGCACCTGTCCCTTGAGTTCGTCGTCGCGCGCGATGACCGCGCACTCGGCCACCGCCGGATGCGCGGCCACCACTTCCTCGATCTCGCCGGTGGACAGACGATGCCCCGCCACGTTGATCACATCGTCCACGCGCCCCATCACGAACACATACCCCTCGTCGTCGATGTAGCCGCCGTCGCCGGTGGTGTAGTAGCCCGGCAGGAATTGCAGATAGCTCTCGCTGAATTTTTTGTCGTCGCCCCAGATGCGGTTCATGCAGGCGGGCGGCAGCGGCAGCTTGATGGCGATATAGCCCTGTTCGTTGCGCGGCATCTGCTTGCCGTTCTCGTCCAGGATGCGCACGTCGAAGCCGGGCGTGGGCAGGGTGGAAGAGCCGAACTTCACCGGTTTCGGCTCAACCCCCCACAGGTTGGCAGTGATGCCCCAGCCGGTCTCGGTCTGCCACCAGTGATCGACCACCGTCTTGCCGCTTTTTTCGGTGAGCCACTCCTGCGTCGGGGGATCGAGGCGTTCGCCCGCCGAGAAGATGACCTGCAATGACGACAGATCGTACTGCGCCATCAGTTTCGCCTCGGGGTCTTCCTTCTTTACCGCGCGGAACGCGGTCGGCGCGGTGAAAAAGGACTTCACGCCGTATTCCGAGATGACGCGCCACAGCGCGCCCGCATCCGGTGTCATGATGGGTTTGCCCTCATACACGATGGTGGTGCAGCCGTGCAGCAGCGGCCCGTAGACGATGTAGGAGTGACCGACCACCCAACCCACATCGGATGCCGCCCAGTACACATCGCCGGGTTCGACGTTGTAGATCGCCTTCATGCTGTACTTCAGGGCGACCGCGTGGCCGCCGTTCTCGCGCACCACGCCTTTCGGTTTCCCGGTGGTGCCGGAGGTGTAGAGGATGTAC
>CAYTZF010000265.1:0-4975 GCA_964442265.1 uncultured Sideroxydans sp. | reverse complement strand
ATGTCGAGCATCACCAGCGACAGGGGCTTTTCCATGCGCTGGCAACGCCGCCACTCGCGCGACAGAAAATCGTCCAGTGCGCGGCGGTTGGCGATGCCGGTTAGCGCATCGGTGGTCGACAGCCGTTGCAGTTCGGCATTCGCCGCATCCAGTTGATGCGTGACCTCGACCAGATTGCGCTGCATCCCGACCAGACGTTGCATGGCGCGCACCTTGGCGTGAAATACCGTTTCGCTCACCGGTTTCACCAGATAGTCGTCGCCGCCGGCCGCAATGCCGCGTGCCAGATCCTCATCACTATTCATCGCCGTCAGAAAAATGATGGCCGTCCACTCTTCCCCCTGCTCCGCCTGGCGGATTTTGCGTGCCACTTCGAAACCGTCGATGTCGGGCAGTCTCGCATCCAGCAACACGATGTCGGGATGCTCGCGGCGAAAAATACGCAGTGCCTGGGCGCCGGTTTCCGCGACCAGTGGATTTTCCACGCCCATGCCGGCGAGATAGCCGGTCAGCACCTTGACGGTCACTTTGCTGTCTTCCACCACGAGTATTTTGAGAGGGCTTGCTTGCGCTTTCATTCTTCTTTTCCGTCGGTTGATTGCTGCATGGTGGTGCGCGCCAGACACAGGTCCTGCCAGGCGCGGGCTTTTTCCGCCGGGCTGCGCAGCAGATAGGCGGGGTGATAGGTGACGATGAGCGGCGTGCCGCCATAGTCGTGCAATGTGCCGCGCAGGGAACCCAGCGTGGCTTCGCGCCCGAGCAGCGCAGTGGCGGCGGTTCTGCCCAGCGCGACGATGAGTTTCGGTTTGAGCAGCGCGATCTGCTGTTGCAGATACGGCAAACAGGTGGCGATTTCGTCCGCTGCCGGCGTGCGGTTGGCCGGCGGGCGGCACTTGACGACATTGGCGATATACACGTTGTCGCCGCGTTTCAATTTGATCGCCGCCAGCATGTTGTCGAGCAGCTTGCCCGCCTGTCCCACGAACGGTTCACCCCGCGCATCTTCGTCCGCGCCGGGACCTTCGCCGACGAACAGCCAGTCCGCCTGTTCGTCGCCCACCCCGAACACAGTCTGCGTGCAGCCCGCGCGCAAGGTGCAGGCGGCGCAGTCGCGCACCTGCTGTTTGAGGGTTGCCCAGTCGCCAGCTATCTGGCGTGAAGTCTGACCGACCAACCCCGCCGCCCCCTGTAGGTCGGGCTTCAGCCCGACAACCTGATCGGCTGCTGACGCCGCTTCTGGTCTATTTTTCACGGTGAGGCTCGGTTGCAGGTTTGGTTTTGACCGAACCGGACTGGCAATCTCATCGGGAGCTTGTCGGGTTGAAACCCGACCTACAGCCTCCGATCCGGGAATCGCGGGCATATCGCGCCGCACCCACAGCGGGTACAGGTTCAGCTCGCGCAGCACTTCCTCGTCGCTGATATTCATAACAGGCATCCCATCAGCATCGCATCCTCGCGTCCATCCCCGGCCGCATAGTAATCGCGGCGCAAGCCAATATCGGCAAATCCAAGCTGACGATACAAGCCGATCGCCGCCGTGTTGGAGACGCGCACTTCGAGCACCACGCGCCGCATCTCGTGCCGCCGCGCCAGCACCAGCATCTCGCCCAGCAACTTGCGCCCCCAGCCTTGGCGCTGATACGCGGCAGCGATGGCGATATCGAGCAACTCGGCCTCGTCCGGTCCCAGCATCATCACCGCATACCCCGGCATCCCCTGTGCCGACCCGGCGATCTTGCATTGATAGCCGCTCACCAGGGCATCGCTGAAATTCCCTCGCGTCCACGGATGTGGGTGCACCTCGCGCTCGATCGCCACCACCGCATCGAGATCAGCCTCGGTCATGTCGCGCAAAGTCATCCTGCGGCCCGTTCGCGCGTGGTCAGCGCCACCTTGTCGCGCAGATACAGCGGCAAGGCCTGCGCCGCATCGACTGCATGACCGTGGGCGAATTCGAGTACCGCCAAACGCGCGATGGCTGCGGCCTGCGGCACGGCCTGCGCCTCCACGCCGCACAACTGTGCGCCGTAAAGGGTGCGCAACGCATCATTCAGTACAAATCCACTGCCACAGCCAAACCAGCCGGAACCCGCCACGGCAGGCGCCGACTGCGCCGTGCACAAGCAGGGTTCGATCACCGTTCGCCAGGCGCCATCCCGTTTTTCGTAGGCGGCAAAATACAACTCGCCCATGCGCGCATCCAGTGCCGCGATGACCTTGTCCTGCCCCGTCGCCTCGGCCAGCGCGTGCAGCGTGCACACACCGACCACGTTCAGATCGGCGCCGAACGCCAGACCTTGCGTGACGCCGCAGGCGATGCGCACGCCGGTGAACGAGCCCGGCCCCTTGCCGTAAGCGATGCCATCGACATCCTGCACCCTGTATCCCGCCTCCCGCAGCACGCCATCCACCATCGCCAGCAACACCTCGGAATGTTTCTGCCCGACGCGTTCGCAGCGCTCGTTCAGCGCGCCGTCCTGCCACAGAGCAACGGAGCAATATTCGGTGGAGGTTTCTATTGCGAGGATGCGCATCAGTCCGCCAGCAGCAGCACCACCGCTTGCGCCGCGATGCCTTCACCGCGCCCGGTGTAGCCGAGCTGTTCGGTGGTGGTCGCCTTCACGTTGACCGCGTGTTTTTCCAGATGCAGATCGGCGGCAATGTTTTCGACCATCTGAAAGATATGCGGCGCCATCCTTGGCGACTGCGCGATGAGGGTGGCATCCACGTTGCCGACACGCCAGCCCGCCCCGCGCACCCGATGCAGCACTTCGCGCAGCAGGATGCGGCTGTCGATGTCTTTGTATTTTGCCTCGGTGTCGGCGAAATGCCGCCCGATGTCGCCCAGCGCCGCCGCCCCCAGCAGCGCATCACAAATGGCGTGCAGCAGCACATCGGCATCGGAATGGCCGAGCAGACCTTTGTCGTGGGGAATTTCCACGCCACCGAGGACCAGCTTGCGGCCAGATACCAGTTGGTGAACATCAAAACCTTGTCCGATTCGCATTTCCGCCTTTCAAAAGCGGCGCGGGCCTCAACCCGTCAAGCCGGGTTGAGGCCCGCGCCGCAAGGTTATGCCCCCGCGCGCCGTTCAGCACGATGGGTTAAAAATACCAGCGCAACCCCACCGAGCCAAAGATACGCCGGGTCTTGGTCAACACCTGGGATCCGTCGTTTTTGCTCTGCTCAATCCCGCCGTCAAAGTCCAGCGTGAGCTGCTCGCCGATGGCGTATTCGCCGCGCACCATTGGTGTTACCCGGGTGGTTACCGCATTGAACTGGTCGTTTTGGCGGAACAGTTGCAGGGAAGCATCCACCGTCCAGCCGCCGTCAAAAACGTTGTGATTATAGAAGAACAGGGACGAGTTGTTCACATCTCCGCTGCTGCCCAGGCTGCCGCTCAATGACCAGATATCCCCGGCCCGGTACAAGCCGCTGCCAATAAGCTGGCCGCTCACGGTTTTTTCCGTGCCACGGCCGGGAATCGCCGCCAGGAATCCCTGCGGGGTATTGGGCGTGCCGCTGGCTGCCAGCCCGGTGGTGTTGGACAGGCGCAGATCGCCCCCCGCCTGCCACTTGCCGCCAAACGGCACACTGACCCCGACCTGTCCGAGATTGGTGGTTGCCGTGCGCACCATGGCCAGCTCGCGCAGGGCGGCGGCGGAAAGCACCTGTTGCAGGTCGTTGATGGACTGGGTCGAAGCCCCGTTCAGGGCGGTGCGTATGCTCAGCGATGGCGTCTTGCGATGGTCCAGCAGCATGTTCAGCGTCATTCCGCTCAAGCCCAGAGCGCCGCTCAATTGCGCCGCATTCAGCGCGCTGAAATTGGTGTCGTAATCGAGCAGGGCATAGAGGGAACGCTTGCCCTGAAAATAGCGCCATTCCGCGCCCACCGCCTGGCGGTCGGTCACCCCGTCGATGGTCTGGTTGATGGCATACGCGGAATAGGGGCCGCGATCCACGCTGGCACCGTAAAATTTCGGTTCCGCGCCATTGGAATAGTCCACCAACTGGCCGGCCACGCCGTTGACGCGCAACACCTGCGTATCGCCATAACCGGCGCTTAGCCCGTCAAAGCGTCCGCCGACACCGCCACCGTTGCCCGATTGGCGGCCCAGCCGCGCCTGGTATTCACCCGAGCGCCCCTTGATATCGCCATACAGCGCGGTCACCCGATTCTGCCGCGCCTGGCCGGAGAGGAAGTTTTTGACATGCGAGCCGCGAAACACCATGCGCCCGTCAACGTCATCGGTCACATAGCGCCCGGTCACATCTTCGGTGGTAACCAGCATGGATTGATCGGTGAGCGAAACCGATTGTTTGTCCACCGCGTTGTTGAAGGTGGTGGTCGAATCGATTTTGCTGCGGCTGGCGTAGTAACGGGAAGTGATGCCGCCAAAAGTGCTCCAGCGCGCGGCCTGTTTTTTGGCCTTTGCCTCCTCGATGCCCTGCCCGCTTTGCCGCCCGCCCAACCCGGCCAAACGCTGCATCACCACCGCCGCCGAAGCGCCCTGCGGGTAAAGATTCAAATACACATCGTATTCTGTTTTGGCCTTATCGAACTGGCCGGCGCGTTCACGCGCAACGCCCACCCATTCCTGCGCGGTTTCGGTGTAATCGTTGGGCGGCAACAGCAGCAGCTTGTTCAGCGCGGCAATCGCTTCCTCGTTCTTTTTGGCCGCCAGCGCCGCGCGCGCCTCGGTCATCAGGGCAAAACCCTGCTGGTTGTTCGCGGCCAGGTTGGCATCCGCGGGCGGCGTGGCGGGTAATGCCGCCACGACCGGCAACAAAGGCAGGGCAACCCGTTCTGCGGGGGCGCGATCCGGCTTGATGGTCAGCAAAAAACTGCGCTGATCCGGCCCGGGCGCCACGCTGAACTGCGCTTCCCGCGCAAACTCGATCACCAGTCGCGGCTTGGTCTGCTGGTCGCGCGTGGTCACGGTGAACGCCGGAAACAAGCCGGACGGGGGCG
>CAYTZF010000264.1:0-3084 GCA_964442265.1 uncultured Sideroxydans sp. | reverse complement strand
AGGATCTTGCGCTGGGATTTGCGCTGCCTGCTGAAAGCCTTGAGCGCAGCTTCGACCGTTTCTTTCTTGGTTTTGAGACCGCCGGATTTCATGGCGTCCTGCATGAGCTTGTCGTCGATTTCGATGTTGGTGCGCATGGTTACCTCCATGTGTATGCATGGAGGTCATTCTACACATCGTGCCCGGGAATGGAAGGCGGGCGCCACGCCTTGTGATAAACCCTCGCCCCTGCTTCACAAACTCCACCGATTTCACTTCCATGCCTTTCGATAGTGCCTCTGCCTTGGTGATTCCCTGAGCGGCGGCGGTGCCTAAACGTCTTGGCTGACCTTCGTCGGACAAAATGCGCTCTTGTTGACACCAGAACGTTCGTTCTCTACGATGTGGTTGCCGTTTCACCAACCGATTTCACAAGTCGCCGACTGATATTTCCCATCCCCATCATGGAGACCCGATCATGCAGCCCCAGCCAGCCATCTTTGAAGAACACGCGATCCGCCGCGTGTATGACGAGGCCACTGAAACGTGGTGGTTCTCGGTTGTGGACATCGTGCAGGTATTGACGCAGCAGCCGGATTATCAGGCAGCCAGAAAATACTGGAACAAGCTGAAAGAGCGGCTAGGCAAGGAAGGGAGTGAGTCGGTGACAAATTGTCACCGACTGAAATTACCTGCCGCCGACGGCAAAAATTACCTCACCGATGTTGCCACCGCCGAAACCCTGCTGCGTCTGGTGCAGTCCGTGCCCAGCCCGAAGGCGGAGCCGATCAAGCTGTGGCTGGCGAAGGTGGGTTACGAGCGGATGCGGGAAATGGCCGATCCCGCGCTCTCGCTGGCGCGTGCCCGCGAGACGTGGCAGAAGCACGGGCGCAGCGAGAAGTGGTTTCGGCAGAAAGTTATTTGCCCCCTGCCAAGAAGAAGCTGGGGAAGAAATAAGCACATGACCGGCACAAGGGGTGACACATGGCAAACAAGCGCGTTGTAAACGAGCATCACCAGACCTTCGAGAGCATCCGCCAGTTCGATGAGGAAGGGAACGAGTTTTGGCTTGCCCGGCAGCTCGCCAAGGTGCTGGAATACTCGGAATACCGTCATTTTCAGCCCGTCATCGAACGCGCCAAAGATGCCTGCCGCAACAGCGGTCACCCGGTGGACGACCATTTCGAGGATATCCTCGATATGGTCGAGATCGGCTCGGGCGCAAAGCGCCAGATTGCCGATATCCTCCTCTCGCGCTATGCCTGCTACCTCATCGTCCAGAACGGTGACCCCTCCAAGCCGGTCATTGCCAACGGCCAGACCTATTTCGCCATGCAGACCCGGCGGCAGGAACTGCGCGACAACGAAGCCTTCGCCCGGCTATCGGAAGACGAGAAGCGAGTGGCGATTCGCAATGAACTCTCCGAGCACAACAAACACCTTGCCGCTGCGGCCAAGGATGCCGGAGTGGAAACACCGCTGGACTACGCCATCTTTCAGGATCACGGTTATAAAGGTTTGTATGGCGGGCGCGGAGCCAAGGACATCCATGCCGCGAAAGGGTTGAAGAAAAGTCAGAAAATACTCGACCACATGGGCAGCACCGAGCTCGCCGCCAACCTGTTTCGCGCCACGCAAACGGAAGAAAAGCTGCGACGCGACAAGGTGAGCGGCAAGCAAAGTGCCAACAAGACACATTACGAAGTCGGCAAGAAAGTGCGCGAGACCATCGCCGATTTGGGAGGTACCATGCCTGAAGCCTTGCCGACACCGGAGGCGAGCATCAAGCAATTGGAAAGCAGCAAGAAGACGCCGGGGAAAGATTAGCACCCGAAGTTTTGAACAGATTCCTTTTGGCAAGCTCTTGGAATGTTCGCGAGCGCAGTTTGAACTGGCAGGTAAAGCGGGCAATCGGATGGTTCCGGCAGAAAAATATTTGCCACCTGCCAAGAAATGGGAAACGCTGATCTATTTGTCGCACCGGCGAAGGCCGGTGCCCGGTTTATTAAGAACACTGGATTCCGGCCTGATGAAACTACTAGCCATTCGACTAAGCCCGCAAGCGGGCAAGTCGCTGGTTATTCGCCGGAATGACAAAACCGATTTATCCGGCGCTTCCAGAGTCATCAGGCCTTGTGATAAACCTCCGCCCCCTGCTTCACGAACTCCACCGATTTCACTTCCATGCCTTTCGCCAGCGCATCGGCTTCGGCGATGCCCTGTGCAGCAGCAAAGTCGCGCACGTCCTGTGAGATTTTCATCGAGCAGAAATGCGGGCCGCACATGGAGCAGAAGTGGGCGATCTTGGCGGATTCCTTGGGCAGGGTCTCGTCGTGGAATTCGCGCGCGCGGTCCGGGTCGAGGCCAAGGTTGAACTGGTCCTCCCAGCGGAACTCGAAGCGCGCCTTGCTCATCGCGTTGTCGCGCACTTGCGCGCCGGGGTGTCCCTTGGCGAGGTCGGCGGCGTGGGCGGCGATCTTGTAGGTGATGATGCCTTCCTTCACGTCGTCCTTGTTGGGCAATCCCAGGTGTTCCTTGGGCGTGACGTAGCACAGCATGGCGGTGCCGAACCAGCCGATCAGCGCCGCGCCGATGGCGCTGGTGATGTGGTCGTAACCGGGAGCGATGTCTTGCGTGAGAGGCCCGAGCGTGTAGAACGGTGCTTCGTGGCACCACTTCAATTGCAGCTCCATGTTCTCCTTGATCATGTGCATCGGCACGTGGCCGGGGCCTTCGATCATCACTTGCACGTCGTGCTTCCACGCGATTTCGGTCAGCTCGCCCAGGGTTTTGAGTTCGGCCAGTTGCGCTTCGTCGTTGGCGTCATAGATCGAACCGGGACGCAACCCGTCGCCGAGCGAGAAGGTCACGTCATACGCCTTCATGATTTCGCAGATCTCTTCGAAATGGGTGTAGAGAAAACTTTCCTTATGATGCGCCAGACACCACTTCGCCATGATGGAGCCGCCGCGCGAGACGATGCCGGTCATGCGGTTCGCGGTCATCGGCACGTAGCGCAGCAGCACGCCGGCGTGGATGGTGAAGTAGTCCACGCCCTGTTCGGCCTGCTCGATCAGGGTGTCCTTGAAGATTTCCCAGGTCAGG
>CAYTZF010000263.1:0-1597 GCA_964442265.1 uncultured Sideroxydans sp. | reverse complement strand
CAGTGGTTCCAATAAAGATGAGAGGCCGTTGTGGTCGATCTCCTGCATCAACGCCAGCAGCCTGCCGAGCTCGCCCGGCGGGAATCCCGTGCGCGCGAACCAGTTCAGATAGTTGCCCGGCAGGTCGGCGATCAGACGCCCCTTGTATTTGCCGTAGGGCATCACGCGGGTGACCAGCAGCTGCAGATGTTCCGGGTTCATGGTGCTAGTACAGTGTTGCATGCTATCTGGAACTTATTCGAGTCGTGAACGCGGTGTTGTAGGTCGGGTTTCAACCCGACAAGTCGGGCTAAAACCCGACCTACATAGCTCTTCGCATCCTTAAAATTTTTCATACGGCATCAGGTAGCGCCATTGCCCGGCCGCCAGCTTGGACATCGACACGCGCCCGATGCGCAGGCGCTTCATGCTGACGATCTGCAGGCCGACGCTGTTGCACATGTGCTCGATCTGTCCGGTTTGCACGCCCTTGAGCGCGAAGCGCAGGCGGGTCTCGTTCTGCCAGCTGACCTTGCACGGCGGCAGCGGTTTGCCGTTGTAGTTGAGGCCGTGGTTGAGCAGCTTGAGTCCGTCTTCGTTCAGTTCGCCGGCCGGTTCCACCACGTATTCCTGCTCGATGGTACCGGCATCCGCCGCCAGCTTGCGTGTGACACGGTAGTCCTGGCTGAACACCGCCAAGCCGCTCGCGCCCGCCTCCAGAGGGAGGCATTGGGTCAGATGCTGAAAGTGGTGTTTGAGGGTGCGGATGCCGGAGCGGTCGTCCGCCGCGTGCGTCTCGGCGCACAGCATCTGCGGATTGAAATCAACATCAGCCGGTTGGTGAAACAGCAGGGTCACCGGCTCGACGGGGACAAGGGTGGCATCGGGATCGAGCTCGATCTTTTGCCCGGTCACCCTGAACTGCGGCGCTTCCACCACCTGTCCGTCCACCTTCACCCAGCCGCCCGTGATGTACAGCTCGGCCTCGCGGCGCGAGCAGGGGACTTGTGCGGCAAGGCGTTTGGCAAGGCGGACATGCTCGGTCATGGGGGAATCGCTACGTAAACAGGGAGGCGCATTGTAAACGCTAGTCCTGGCCGAACAGCGGTAAAATCCGCGCATGGAAACCAATGACAAAGCGGCGCAGCGCCCCGCCCTGGAAGGCATCACCCTGGAGATGATCGTCACCCAACTCGCGGAGAAGATGGGCTGGGAGGCGATGGCGGATGCGGTGCCGATCCGCTGCTTCGCGCTCGACCCCAGCGTCAAATCCAGCCTGAAGTTTCTGCGCCGCACCCCGTGGGCGCGGCAGAAGGTGGAAGCGCTTTATCTGAAGCGGATTCGCGCGGCCCGATAAAATCAACCGCACGCCCCGTTCGCGCTGCGACTTGCGGCGGCTAAATCGAGTCTGACCCTCATGGCACTACAGTTCCAATCGCTTAAGCCGCGCGACAACTATTCTGACGCAGGGGGGAGGTGGGGTGGGGGAAACGGGCATGGCAAGTTTCCTTGTCAGGGTTAACCTACTTGCCATGCCCGTTATGCATATTTGAACTCAATCTTATGGATCTTTTTCAGATCCACAGTCTGCTTGGCTTGCCATAAGTCGTAATTGTCT
>CAYTZF010000262.1:0-3154 GCA_964442265.1 uncultured Sideroxydans sp. | reverse complement strand
CTTCCTGTCATTGACGCCCATGATGCGCAGGCCGTATGCGACATTTTCATAGGTGGATTTCGGGAAAGGATTGGGCTTCTGGAACACCATTCCGACACGCCGGCGCAACAGGGCCACATTGACGTCATCTTCAAAAATATTTTTGTCATCAAGTATGATCCTGCCTGTAATACGACAGGAATCGACCAGATCGTTCATGCGGTTGAAACAGCGCAGGAGCGTCGATTTTCCGCAGCCACTGGGGCCGATGAATGCGGTCACCTGATTCTTCGGGATCTTCAGGCTAACGGAATGCAGCGCCTGGGATTCGCCGTAATACAGATTCAGGTCATCGACTGTGATGGCAGTCTCTTCGGCGCCTTTATCCTGCGTTCGAGCAAGCGCACTGAAGTTCATCGCGTGGGTATGGGGTTTGTCGTGGTTCATGTTTACTGATCCTTGAATATCAATAGATTCCGGGGCTAATTCGGTCATACCGTTCATACTCCTTCCAATCCGCGCATTTTCTCGCGCATACGGTTCCGCAGGCGGATCGCAAAAAGATTCAGCACGATGATAATGATTACCAAAAGCAGGGAGGTGGCGTAAACCAGCGGCCTCGCCGCCTCGACGTTGGGGCTCTGAAAACCGACATCGTAAATGTGGAAACCCAGGTGCATAAACTTCTGCTCAAGATGCAGGAAGGGGTAGTTCCCGTCCAGCGGCAGACTGGGAGCGAGTTTGACAACGCCGACCAGCATCAAGGGCGCGACCTCGCCGGCAGCACGGGCGACCGCCAGAATCAGTCCGGTCATCATGGCCGGGCTGGCGATCGGCAACACGGTGCGCCACAGCGTTTCCGCCTTGGTCGCCCCGAGCGCCAGACTTCCCTCGCGAATGGTACGCGGGACGCGCGACAGACCTTCTTCGGTCGCCACGATCACCACCGGCAAAGTCAGCAGGGCCAGAGTCAACGCCGACCATAATATGCCCGGGCTACCGAACACCGGTGCCGGACTGGCCTCGGGGAAGAACAGCGCATCGATATTACCGCCGAGGAAATAGACGAAGAAGCCGAGGCCAAACACGCCGTAGACGATGGATGGCACACCCGCCAGATTATTGACCGAGATGCGAATGATGCGGATCATCAGCCCCTGTTTGGCATATTCGCGCATATAAACCGCCGCCATGATGCCCAGCGGGGTCACCATGACCGACATCAGCAACACCATGGTCACCGTGCCGAAAATGGCCGGGAAGATACCGCCTTCCGTATTCGCTTCGCGCGGATCATCGACGATGAACTCATACAGTTTCTTCAGATAGTGGGCGATCTTCTGCAACACCCCCATATTGTTCGGCTGTATCACATCGGCGATCTTGGCAAACGGGATCTCGATGATCTGACCATCCTGCACTTCGGCAGTCAGGCTGTCGCGTTGATTCTGTTCGCGCAGCTCATCCAGGCGTTTCTGCAAGCCGGCGAATTGCGCATCGTATATCTGGCGTTCCTGGTCGATTTCGGCCCGAGCTTCTGAGCTCAGGTCATTCGTCAGTTCCAGTTTGCGTTGATGAAGACGCAGTCGCTCAAGTTTGTAGTTGATTTTGCCAATATCGTATTTTTCGATACTCAGGATATCGGAAAAAAGTTTCTGGGCACGCGTTAGCCGTTTCTGGAGTTCTGGCCATGCCGCCTCACCCTCCGCAACCACCTTCCCGTTTTCCTTGATTGACTTCAGGTGCCCGAAGAAGCTTCCCCATTCATGCCGTTCGATGGAGATCAAATCTTTCGGATACGTTAATTCGCTTAGCAAGGGCGCGGGGATCCATTTGAAGTCCACCCCATAGACATCCCTGTTGCCCTGCTTGAACAGATAGCGTTGGGTGTATTTGTCATCGCTTTCGATCTGATAGCCGGATTCGCGCAAGCGGTGCAGAGATATCTCTTCTTTATCGCGCACCTCACCAACCAGACGCTGGGTCGTGCCATCCGGCACCTTGATCGTTGTTTCAACCAAGGGTTTTGGCCACCAGTGCCCCAGCCCCTGTACCGCCGTCATCCACACCACGGCATAGACCGCGACCAGCGACAGGGCGACCGCGCCAGCCGTCATCCATACCCAGGGTTCACCACTATTGATCCATTTGCGCATGACTTGATACCTCAGATAGAGCTGTATTTCTCGCGCAGACGCTGGCGCACCAGCTCGGCCAGGGTGTTAACGAAGAACGTGAAGGCGAACAGCACCAGCGCGGAGAGAAAGAGTAAAAGATAGTGGGTCGAGCCGACCGCCGCTTCGGGCATTTCGACACCGATGTTGGCCGACAATGTGCGGAAGCCGGTAAAGATAGACAAGTCCATCACTGCGGTATTGCCGGTGGCCATCAGCACGATCATGGTCTCGCCGACGGCGCGGCCCATTCCCACCATGATGGCGGAGAAGATGCCCGGGCTGGCGGTAAGCAATACGACGTATAACAGCGTCTGCCATGGTGTCGCACCCAGCGCCAGCGAACCGCTGCTCAGGTGTTTGGGGACGCTGAACACCGCGTCCTCGGCGATGGAAAAAATGGTCGGGATCACGGCAAAACCCATGGCGATGCCCACCACCAGCGAGTTGCGCTGTTCATAGGCCCAGCCGAGTTCGTTGCTCATCCAGCGGGGCATATCGCCGCCGAAGAAAGCCGCCTCGACGGGATGCCCCAGATAGACCGCCAGCCACATCACCAGAATGATGACCGGCAGCAACAGCGCGGCCTCCCAGCCGTGGCCAACCCGGTCAGTGAGTCGCCGAGGCAGCCAGTGCCACAGATAGGCGGTAATTAAGAAACTGAACGGCAGGAGAAACAAAGCCATCAACGTGCCAGCCAGGTTGTTATCAACAAAGGGAGCCAGCCATAGACCGGCAAGAAAACCCAGGATAACCGTGGGTAAAGCCTCCATGATCTCGATGGAAGGCTTGACCACACTGCGCATCTTCGGCGACATGAAATAGGCGGCGAAGATGGCACCGAGCACAGCCAGAGGAACCGCCACCAGCATGGCATAGAAAGCCGCCTTCAATGTGCCGAAAGTAAGTGGTGCAATACTGAATTTGGGTTCGAAATCCGAGCTGGCTGCGGCAGATTGCCAGAGATAGTCCGGTTTTTCGTAACTTTCATACCAGACCTT
>CAYTZF010000261.1:0-3283 GCA_964442265.1 uncultured Sideroxydans sp. | reverse complement strand
CGTCATCACCGGGGTGTTCGGCGGCGTCATCCGCGATATCCTGTGCAACGAAGTGCCGCTGATTTTCCGCACCGACATCTATGCCACCGCTTCATTGCTCGGCGCGCTGCTGCTGGTCGGTCTGGACAGTTTCGGTCTCGCCCACAATGTTGCGCTGATTCTTGCCATGCTGGCGATCATCGCCATTCGCCTCAGCGCGATCCGCTGGCACATCCACCTGCCGCGCTTTCGCGCCTACGAATGATGGACAAAACGCTTCCCACCTGGCTGGTTTATTGCCGTCCCGGTTTCGAACGTGATTGCGCGGAAGAGACCCAGGCCAAAGTCATCGAGGCCGCAGAGAACAGTGGCTTCCTGATACTGCAAGGCAAAGCCAAATTGGCTTACCGCCGGCTCACTTTTGCGCGCCAGTTGCTGACGCTGCATGGCGAGGTGAACGACCTGGCGGAACGCGATCGGCTCTTGCCGATATTGGCAGCCATTCCGGAGGTGCCTGCGCAATTCGGTGCACTCTATCTCGAAGTGCCCGACACCAACGACGGCAAGACACTGTCCGGATTCTGCAAACGCTTCCAGCCCTTGCTGGAAGCGGCGCTGCGCGAGAACTCGCGCCTGCTGGATGATCCCACTCTTCCGCGCCTGCACCTCCGACACGTTACTGGCGAAGCCAGCCGATTGCGGGAGGAGGTGCAATGCAGTCGCTCCCGCACCGGAGGGCTCTGCCCCACCGCGTCGCGCCTGCATATCTTCTTCCCCGCCGAACAGCGTGCCCTCATCGCCAGCAGCGACCCGCGCAACAGCAACGATGCGCTCAACGGCATCCACCGCGTCGGTATGGCGAGCGATGCGCCCAGCCGTTCCTACCTGAAACTGGCCGAAGCGTTCGAAGTGTTCCTGGACAAACGGGAACAGGCGCAATGGCTGAAGCCGAAGATGACGGCGGTCGATCTGGGTGCCGCCCCCGGTGGCTGGACCTGGCAACTGGTGCAACGCGGTCTGAAAGTCACCGCCGTGGACAACGGCCCGCTCAAAGGCGCGGCGGCCAGCCATCCGGCCATCCGCCATCTGCGCCAGGACGGCTTCAAATTCCGTCCGCAACGCCCGGTGGACTGGCTGGTGTGCGACATGGTGGAACAGCCGCAGCGGGTCGCCGCCCTGATGACCGAGTGGTTCGTCGACGGACTGACCACCCATGCGATATTCAATCTGAAACTGCCGATGAAAAAACGCGTCGCCGCGTTACAGGCCGCACTCAGCGCGATTCAAAGCGCGCTCAACAAGAAAGGCCTGCACTACCGGCTGGAGGCCAAGCAGCTCTACCACGACCGCGAGGAAGTGACGGTGTTCCTGTCACGCGCCAAACGCTAGGCCTTTTCATCAATATGATCGGCCACACCGCCTTCCATCAGGTTGTGCTGACGCCGATCCAGCCCTGAACGCAACTCGATCAACACCTTCTGGTTACGGATGCGGCGACAAGCCTTGCGCCGATCTTCGGCGGGCAGGCTTCCTTGCGGATACGCGGCAGGCACAACCTCATGCCGGAGCGGCGCCGACTCCGGCTCGCGCGGGTGCACCGGCTTCACCGCCTGCACGCCGGTCAGCTCTTTGACCGGGCGGGTGGCAGGCGAGGTCGTCGCGGGTGGAATACTGGGCACGAATTGCATGACAGCTCCTTTCGTTGCTCGATTACACGTTGTATCGGCAACCCGGGGGAAAAGATTACCGCTTATTTCGGCGCAACGTCCGGCAGATTGGCCGGAGCATCGTGCATCACGATGCGCGAGACGAACCAAATCCCCAACAGATTGGCGGCGATCGCCACATAGCCGACGTTTTGGTAACCGACGATTCTGCCCGCAGTATCCTGGGTAATGATGAAACCGCTCAAGGTCGCGGCCAATCCCATCGACAGCGATTGCACGGTGGCATTCAGCGACATGAACGTCCCGCGCAGTCTGGGCTGGGCGGCCGAGGTGATGATGGCCATGGCGGGGATGAAACGGCCGGAAACCAGCACGAAGAACAGCGTGGTGAACACCAGGAACATCCCAAGCGAGAGTTGCTCCACCTGCGTCACCAGCAGAATGGGTAGCATGGCACCGGTGGCGACGATGCGATAGACCTGTATTTTGCCCGCCGCATCCGCCCAGTGGCCGATGGCGCGCGCGGTGAACAGCGTGGCCGCCCCGCCCGCGAGATAGATATAGGCGATGTCGTGCTGGCTGATGCCGATGTTGTGCACTGCATACACAGTGATGTACGGGATCACGGTGAATCCGGCGAAGATGAGCATCGCCGACAGGGTCATCGCGCGCCAGTGGTTGCCGTCGCGCATCACCGCGAATAGATCGATGAAGGGATGGGCACGTTTCTCCCGGCTCAAGTGGTGACGCAGCTCGGGCAACACGCGCATCGCCACCAGCAGGAATAGCATCACCAGCACCACGATGAAGACGAAGGGCGCGCGCCAGTGGAACAGGCTGGCCAGCCACAGCGACAGCGGCACCCCCGCCACGGTGGAGACGGAAAATGCGGTGGCGACGATGCCGCTGGCCTTGGCGCGGCGCGCGAACGGGATGGTGTCGCCGACGATGGTCTGGATCAACGCCCCCAGCACCCCGCCGAACGCGCCGGCCATGCAACGCGCGGCAATCAGGGTAACGTAGCCCGGCGCCAGCGCGCAGGCCAGTGTGGCCAGGCCGAACAGCAGAAAAACAATCAGCAACAGACGCTTGCGCTCGAAGCGATCGACAAAGGTTGCCCCCAGCAACCCCGATACGGCGGCGCTGAAACTGTAGGACGCCACCAGCAAGCCAAATTCATGCGTGCTGATACCCAGTTCGCTCATCAGGATAGGCCCCAGCGGCATCATGATCATGAAATCCAGCACATGGCTGAACTGTATGCCCGCGAGGGTCAGTAGCAGGGCGCGCTCCGAATAGGCGGGTTGGCTCACGCGGTTTTGCCCAGCCGGTCGAGGAATTTTTGCAGTTCCGGCGCCAGCGGTGCAGTGATGTTCAGTGGCTCGCCCGTGAGCGGATGGTTGAAGGCGATGGTATGGGCGTGCAGGAACATGCGCTTCAGGCCCTGCTTCATCAGTTCCTTGTTGCGCGCGAAGTCGCCGTATTTGGCGTCGCCGGCGATGGGAAAGCCCAAGTGCGACAGATGCACGCGGATCTGGTGGGTGCGCCCGGTCTTGAGTTGTGCTTCGAGCAGGCTGAATCCGGGCCAGCGCTGTTGCAGGGTGAAGATGGTATGTGCCGTCTGGCCGTCTTCGCGC
>CAYTZF010000260.1:0-3688 GCA_964442265.1 uncultured Sideroxydans sp. | reverse complement strand
GGTCAACGTCACTTCCGCGCCTTCCTTGGCCGAAATCATTGCCACATCCTGTGCCAGATGACCGGCAATCGCTGCTTCCGCATCAGTTGGCTTCGCATTCTTGATGTGACCGAGACGGCGTGCCACGGTCGCCACGTCGATGGAAGTATCACCGCCACCGACTACCACCACGCGTTTGCCAACATGCTGCAAACGGCCTTCATTGAAGGCTTTCAGGAAGGCGGTTGCGGTCACCACGTTAGGTGCTGTCGCATCGGCGATCGGCAACGCGCGGCCGGATTGGGCACCCATGCCAAGGAATACTGCATCGAACTCCTTGCGCACCTGCTCCATGCTCAAATCGGTTCCCACGCGCGTCTTCATGCGTGTTTTTACCCCGAGATCAAGGATGCGCTGAATCTCCGCATCGAGGACCTCACGCGGAGTGCGGAATCCGGGAATGCCATAACGCATCATGCCGCCCAACTGCTCGCGCTCATCGAAGATGGTGACATCGTGCCCCTTCAATGCCAACTGATAGGCGCAGGACAGTCCGGCCGGACCGCCGCCCATGATCGCCACCTTCTTGCCGGAGGGCTGAACGGCGGGTTTGTTATATTTCAGATTGTTGGCAATCGCATATTCACCGAGGAAGTGCTCGACGGAATTGATGCCCACGTGGTCTTCCACCTCGTTGCGGTTGCAGCCGCTTTCGCACGGTGCCGGGCAGACGCGCCCCATCACCGACGGGAACGGGTTGGCCTCGGTCAGGCGACGCCAGGCATATTCCTGCCACGGCATGCTCGGTTTTCCATCAGCACCAACCGGTGGTTTTTCGGTGCCGCGCACGATAGCCAGATAGCCGCGTATGTCTTCCCCCGCCGGGCAACTCCCTTGGCACGGCGGAGTAGATTGAATGTAGGTCGGGCACTTATAGGTATGGCTGGCCTGAAAAATCATCTTGTTAAAACGGGCAACTTTATTATTGCCGTCTTTGTAGCGGCGGAAAGTGAGCTTTTGCGGGGTTTCGATCGTTGCTGACATATTTTCTCCTGCCTCCAGTAATTTAATGCTTGTCGCCCAGAATGATTGCGTTGCTGACCAGTTGATGCACGCCGCCCACCATCTTGCGTTCGAAACCGTAGTAGGGAGCGACCTTGGTAAATTGTGTCTTGCAGATGGCGCAGATCATGGCGAGGAAATTGACGCCTTTTTCATCGACCACTTGTTGCAAGGCTTCCATCCGCGGCAGCGCGCCTTTGACGCGCAGATCGAGCAAGTCATCGGTGAGCAGGCCGCCGCCGCCGCCGCAACAGAAAGTGCTCTCGCGGGTGGTGCTCGGATCCATCTCGACAAAATTGTTTGCCACCGCCTTGATCACATTGCGCGGGATCTCGAATTGCCCGCCCTGGCGGTCGCCCATGCGCGAGCCCCGTGCCACATTGCATGAGTCGTGAAACGTGATGATGTGCTGGTCGTTTTTCGATTTATCGAACGACAGTGCGCCGCGCTCAATCATGTCCAGGGTGAATTCGCAGATGTGGGTCGGTTGGCGGTAGCGCTGGTCCAGCTGTTTTTGCAGCATCTGTGCGAAGCGGTCATTCTCGTCCGCGCCCTCGCCCACCCCGCTCAAGGTGTTCCAGAAACTGTAGGCAACGCGCCAGGCGTGGCCGCATTCGCCGACCACAATGCGCTTCACCCCGAGTTCCAGCGCCGCCTGACGGATGCGCAGGGCGACCTTGCGCAACTGTTCGTAGTTGCCGATGAACAAACCAAAATTGGCGGCTTCCGAGGACATGGAAGAGAGCGTCCAACTGGTGCCGGTGGCATGAAATACCTTGGCGTAGCCGATCAGGCTGTCGATATGCGGCTCGGCAAAGAAGTCGGCCGAGGGCGTGATCAGCAATACTTCCACCCCCTTGACGTCAATCGGGAATCGCACATCGATGCCGGTGTCCTCTTTCACGTCCTCTTCCAGCCCCTCCATGGTGTCGGTCAGTGCGGGGCCGGGCAGGCCGAGGTTGTTGCCGATCTTGTGCACCTTGCCGATGATCTCGTTCGAATACTTCGCGCCCATCCCGACTTCGGCCAGGATTTCGCGTGCCGCCATGGTGATTTCCGCAGTATCGATGCCGTAGGGACAGAATACCGAACAGCGCCTGCATTCGGAGCATTGATGAAAATAGTTGTACCACTCGTCCAGCACTTCACGGGTCAGGTCGCGCGCGCCCACCAATTTCGGGAACAGCTTTCCCGCCCAGGTGAAATAACGGCGATAGACGCTGCGCATCAGATCCTGGCGCGCCACCGGCATATTCTTCGGGTCCTGCGTGCCGATGAAATAATGGCACTTGTCAGAGCAGGCGCCGCAATGCACGCAGGCGTCCATGAACACCGCAACCGAACGGTACTTGTGCAGCAAGTCGCCCATCTTGGCGATGGCCTTGTCGTGCCAGTCATCCACCAGTTGCCCGGGAAAGTCCAACGCCTGCTGTATTTTTTCGTTGGCGATATATGGTCCCTTCCCTTCCATCGCCCCCGGAATCAGTTTGGGAATGATAGGGATGGTGCGATATGCGGGTGCGGTAATTTCCGCCATGTCAGTTCTCCGATTCCAATTTTTTGGCCCACGCGCTCAAGTGGCGCTTCTCGCGCGGGTTGTCGGTCTGGTTGCGGGTGGGCGAGAAAAAGACCCCCGGCGCATGCAGCAACTTGCTGACGGGGAACAAGGCCAGCAACGCGATAACCCCCAACAGGTGCAGCATCAGCAGGGCATCGGCGGGCAATTGCCCGATCTCGAAGCCCGTCAGGCCGATGAAGAAGGACTTCACCGCGATCACGTCGGTATGCGCCACAAACTGCATCAGCAAGCCGGAGCCGGCGATGGTGATGAGCAATACCAGCCACAGATGGTCGGAGGGCGTGGAGATATAACGGATACGTTCGACAAAAATACGGCGCACCCATAATCCGCACAGGCCAAGCAACATCGTGATCCCGGCGTACAGGCCGAACGGTTGAATGAAGGCGACCCAACCCCAGACGGGATCGGTGAAATAACGCAAGTGACGCATCAGCACCAGTGCCAGGCTGGCATGGAACAGCCAGCCCATGGACCAAATCCACAGATTGGCCTTAAACAGACTTTCAAACAGCACGACCTCGCGCGCCATGCGCAACACCACTCCGCCTTGGGTGGTCGGC
The DNA here is from genome assembly GCA_964442265.1 of uncultured Sideroxydans sp. GTDB lineage: Bacteria > Pseudomonadota > Gammaproteobacteria > Burkholderiales > Gallionellaceae > Sideroxyarcus. The sequence goes on along the minus strand of CAYTZF010000260.1, from coordinate 505 downwards.
GCAGGCGTCGTCGGTATCTTCAGCGGCGCCGGAGTCCGCGCATAAATCGTGATACGCGAGAGTAATCCCACGACAAAAAACAGTGTCGCGAGATAAAACAGAATTGCGAAAAGTACGCTCATCGTCGGATTACCCTGCTCTATACATTAAATACAGCCGGTTGGCTTCGGCAGGCCGGCAATCTTGCACGCCTGTTTGCCCGGACCATAAGGAAACAGGCCATAGAGATACTCGCTGTTGCCTTTTTCCGCCCCCAGCTTCTTGCCAATCGCCTTGGTCAGCACGCGCACTGCCGGTGCGATCTGGTATTCATCGAAATATTCGCGCAGGAAATTGACAACTTCCCAATGCTGGTCGGTCATTTGGATACTTTCGGTGCCGGCAATGTAATCCGCCACTTCGGGGTTCCATTCGGACAGATTGACCAGATAGCCCTCTTCATCTGTTTCGTAGCTCTTGCCGCCCACTTCGATACTAGCCATGCTATTTCTCCTTACATTAAAAA
>CAYTZF010000259.1:0-1902 GCA_964442265.1 uncultured Sideroxydans sp. | reverse complement strand
GGAGAATTCCAGCACGATCAGGCGTCCGCCCGGTTTGAGCACGCGGCGCATCTCGCGCAGGGCGTTCTCCTTGCGGGTGACGTTGCGCAGGCCGAAGGCGATGCTGACACAGTCGAAGTAATTGTCGGGGAAGGGCAATTTTTCGGCGTCGCACTGGGCCACCGGGGTGGGCGTGCCATTGTCGATCATGCGGTCGCGGCCGACGCTCAGCATGGCGTTGTTGATGTCGGTGAGAACGACCTGCCCGCTGCGCCCGACTTTTTTCAGGAATAATTTGGTCAGGTCGCCCGAGCCGCCCGCCACATCGAGCACGCGCTGGCCTTCGCGCACGTTGGCCAGACCGACCGCGAACGGTTTCCACACGCGGTGCAGTCCGACCGACATGAGGTCATTCATAAGGTCGTATTTGCCGGCGACGGAGGTGAACACGCCGGCCACTTTTTTGGCCTTTTCGTTCTCGTCCACGGTCTCGAATCCAAAGTGGGTTTTGCTCATGATCAACTCCTTGGTTTTGTCATTCCGGCGCAGGCCGGAATCCGGTTTTTGAAATCACTGGACACCGGCCTTCGCCGGTGTGACGGAAACTATTTATCGCGGCCGGCCCCGGCCGCTTCGAGTTTGCCCAGATAGTCGTGCCACAGCGCGTCCTGGTATTGCCCCAGCTCGTGCAGATAGTTCCACGTGAACAGTCCGGTGTCGTGGCCGTCGTCGAATTCAATCTTGAGCGCGTACACGCCGACCGGCTCGACAGCCTTGATGCCGACGTTGCGTTTGCCGGTTTGCAGGGTTTCCTGCCCCTTGCCGTGTCCGCGCACTTCGGCGGAGGGCGAATGGACGCGCAGGAATTCTGCCGGCAATTTATAGCGCGCGCCGTCGTCAAACGCGATCTCTAGTATTTTGGATTGCTGGTGCAGGGTGATTTCGGTGGGTGTCATAGCGCGCGGATTTTCCCGAGTAATGCGGTGGTTGAACGTTGGTGCAGAAACGGGATGCTGCGGACACTGCCGCCCCAACCCTGCACCTCTTTACTGCCGATGATGTTTTCCGCTTGCCAGTCGCCGCCCTTTACCAGGACATCCGGATGCGCGGCGATGATCAGATTAAGCGGCGTGTCTTGGTCAAATTTCACCACCAGGCTGACCGATTCCAGCGCGGCCAGCACCGCCATGCGGTCGGCCTCGTTGTTGATCGGACGCTCGGCGCCCTTGCCTTGCCGCTTGACCGAGGCATCGCTGTTGACGCCGACGATGAGCGCGGCGCCGAGCGCGCGCGCCTGCGCCAGACAGGTGACATGGCCGCGATGCAACAGGTCGAAACAGCCGTTGGTGAATACCAGCGGACGCGGCAGGGCGGCGGCTCTGGCGGCGAATTCATCCGCCGCACAAAGTTTGCTCTCAAAACCAGGCGCGGGATAAGCCACGTTCAGTCCAGATACTCGAACATGCGCACCACCTTGCGCACGCCGCCGGTCGTGCTGGCGATCTCCGAGGCGGCATCGGCCTCGGCGCGCTTGACGAGGCCAAGCAGATAGACAACTTCGTTTTCGGTCACCACCTTGACGTGGTTGGGACTGAAACGCTTGTTGTTGGTGAAGTTGAGTTTGACTTTGGAAGTCAACAGCGCGTCGTTGCTGCGCGAGGTCAGCGAGCTTGGCAGGGCGACAACCGTCGCGTTGTGCACATCGCGCACATTTTCGACAGCCGCCGCGATCTTGCCGATGCCTGCCCGGGTCGCCGCATCCGGCACTTCGCCGGTAAGCAGCACCTTGCGGTTGAAGCTGGTCACATTGACATGCACGCGCTGTTTGAACTGCTCCCCGATGCGCGCCAGCGCCTTGTTCTCGATCGCCTCGTCCTCGATATAAATTCCGCTGCTGCGGCGGTCGGTCGCCATCAATGCGCC
>CAYTZF010000258.1:0-8576 GCA_964442265.1 uncultured Sideroxydans sp. | reverse complement strand
TGGTGCGATTCCCGGTGTCGTCAAGGCAAGTTGGTAAGGTGAATTTATGAGCATGAGTGATCCGATTGCCGATATGTTGACGCGTGTACGCAACGCGCAACTGGCAAAAAAAACAGTGGTAGCGATGCCTTCTTCCAAGATTAAGGTGGCGATTGCCAAAGTGCTTCAGGACGAAGGCTTTGTGGGCGGCTACAAGGTGGTCGAGCACGGCGCCAAGCCGATTCTCGAAATTGGCCTGAAATATTACGCCGACCGTCCGGTGATCGAAAAGATCCAGCGCGTCAGCCGTCCGGGTTTGCGCGTGTACAAGGGTAGCGAAAGCATTCCCCGTGTGATGAACGGATTGGGGGTTGCCATCGTTTCCACCTCGCAGGGTCTGATGACCGACCGCAAGGCGCGCGCCAACCGCATCGGCGGCGAAGTTTTGTGCTACGTGGCGTAAGGGGGAGATATGTCCAGAGTTGCTAAAAATCCCGTGCTGGTGCCCGCCGGTGTCGAAGTTTCCATTGCTGCCGACAAGATTTCGGTCAAGGGTCCGCAGGGCGCGCTGACTCAAGTTATCAGGGCCGATGTCAAAGTCGAGCGCGACGGCGACATGTTGCTGTGCAAGGCCACTGCCGATTCCGCCGCATCCGTCGCGATGTCCGGAACACTGCGTGCGCTGGTCAACAACATGGTGATCGGAGTGAGCAAGGGTTTCGAGCGCAAGCTGACCCTGGTTGGCGTCGGCTATCGCGCCCAGGCGGCAGGCGATGCGCTCAATTTGACCCTGGGATTTTCACATCCTGTCGTGCACAAGATGCCGCAGGGCGTGAAGGTTGCGACACCCACTCAGACCGAGATCGTGCTGAGCGGTGTGGACAAACAGCAAGTCGGTCAGGTCGCCGCCGAAATTCGTGCTTACCGCGAGCCGGAGCCTTACAAGGGCAAGGGCGTTCGCTATACGGACGAAGTGGTAATCTTTAAAGAAGCCAAGAAGAAATAATCGAGGTTGATATGTTGAACAAGAATCAAACGCGTCAGCGCAGAGGCCGCAAAACCCGCGCAAGAATTGCCCAGCAAAAGTCTATTCGCCTGGCAATCCACCGCACCAACCTGCATATCTATGCCCAGATCATTTCTGCCGACGGCAGTTCTGTGCTGGCCAGTGCTTCCACGATGGAAGCGGAGGTGCGCAAGAGCATTGGCAACGGCGGCAATGTCGCGGCGGCTACGCTGGTTGGCCAGCGCATCGCCGAAAAGGCGAAGAGCGCCGGCGTGACGGCGGTTGCTTTCGACCGTTCCGGCAACAAGTACCATGGTCGCGTCAAGGCGCTGGCGGATGCGGCGCGCGAACATGGCTTGCAGTTCTAATCTGGGGTGAAACATGGCTAAAGCACAACAAGGCAGAAATCGGCAACAAGAAGATAAGGGTGACGGCCTCATCGAGAAGATGATACACGTCAACCGCGTCACCAAGGTGGTGAAGGGTGGCCGCATCATGGGCTTCGCCGCGCTGACTGTGGTGGGCGACGGTGACGGGCGCGTCGGTATGGGCAAGGGCAAATCCAAGGAAGTGCCGGTGGCCGTGCAAAAGGCGATGGAAGAATGCCGTCGCAAGCTGGTCAAGGTCAACCTTAAGGATGGCACGCTGCACCATTCCGTCATTGGCCGCCACGGTGCCGCCAAGGTGGTGATGCTGCCGGCTTCGGAAGGTACCGGGATTATTGCCGGTGGCGCGATGCGCGCCGTGTTCGAGGCGGTTGGCGTGCGCAACGTGCTGGCCAAGTGCATCGGTTCCAACAATCCATATAACGTCGTGCGCGCCACCCTGAACGGTTTGCAGGCGTTGAATTCTCCTGCCGAGATCGCAGCCAAGCGCGGCAAGAGTGTTGAAGAGATCGCGGGGTAATCATGGCTCAAGCTAAAACTTTGAAAGTGACGCAAGTCAAAAGCGTCATCGGTACCAAGCAGTCGCACCGCGACACAATTCGTGGTCTCGGTCTGCGCCGCATCAACCATACGGTGGTGCTGGAAGACACGCCGGCGGTGCGCGGCATGATTAACAAGGTGTACTACCTGGTCAAGTGCGAGGCATAAATGCAACTCAATCAAATTAAACCCGAACAAGGTTCCCGTCATGCCAAGCGCCGTGTCGGACGCGGCATCGGCTCCGGTCTCGGCAAGACGGCAGGGCGCGGCCACAAGGGGCAGAAGTCCCGTGCCGGCGGTTTCCACAAAGTAGGCTTCGAAGGCGGTCAAATGCCCTTGCAGCGCCGTTTGCCCAAACGCGGCTTCGTTTCCCTGACGCGCAATGACACCGCTCAGGTGCGCCTGTCCGACCTGCAAAAACTGCCGGTTGATACGGTCGATCTGCTGGTGCTGAAACAGGCGGGCGTAATTTCCGCCAACGCGCTGAGCGCGAAAGTGATGCTGAGCGGCGAGATTACCCGGGCCGTCAAGGTGCAAGGCTTGCTGCTGACCAAGGGTGCGCGGGCGGCGATCGAAGCGGCCGGCGGTTCGGTTGCGGAATAAGGACGCACTGTGAGCAGACCGGTTGCCAAGGCAAAGTATGGTGATTTAAGCACCCGTCTCTGGTTTTTACTGGGGGCGCTGGTGGTGTATCGCATCGGCGCACATATCCCGGTGCCGGGTATCGATCCCAATGTGCTGGCCGACCTGTTCAAGCAGCAGCAGGGCGGTATCCTGGGCATGTTTAACATGTTCTCGGGCGGAGCGCTGGAGCGTTTCACTATCCTCGCTTTGGGTATCATGCCGTACATTTCGGCTTCCATCATCATGCAGCTGGCCGCGATTGCGGTGCCGCATCTTGAGCAGCTGAAAAAGGAAGGCGAAGCCGGTCGTCGCAAGATCACCCAGTACACGCGCTACGGTACGCTGGTGTTAGCCCTGTTCCAATCCTTTGGCATTTCGGTGATGCTGCAGTCGCAGCAGAATCTGGTGCTGAATCCAGGCATGATGTTCCAGTTGACCACGGTGGTCACGCTGGTGACCGGCACCATGTTTTTGATGTGGCTGGGCGAGCAAATTACCGAACGCGGTTTGGGCAACGGCATCTCGCTGATCATCTTTGCCGGGATCGCTGCCGGCCTGCCGAGTGCGATTGGCAACACGCTCGAAATGGCGCGAACCGGTGCGTTTTCTGTGCCGCTGGTGCTGGCGCTGTTTTTTGGCGCGCTGCTGGTGACCGCTCTGGTGGTTTTCGTGGAGCGCGGCCAGCGCAAGATTCTGGTGAATTACGCCAAGCGCCAGGTCGGCAACAAAGTGTATGGCGGGCAAAGTTCGCATCTGCCCCTGAAGCTGAACATGGCCGGCGTGATTCCGCCGATCTTCGCTTCCAGCATCATTTTATTCCCGGCGACCATCGCGGGCTGGTTCGGCTCTCACGAGAGCATGTTGTGGCTGAAAGACCTGAGCGGGATGCTGGCGCCCGGCCAGCCTATTTATGTCATGTTTTACGCGGCGGCGATCATATTCTTTTGCTTCTTTTACACCGCGCTGGTGTTCAGTCCAAAGGAGACGTCGGAGAATTTGAAGAAGAGCGGCGCATTCCTGCCGGGAATTCGGCCCGGCGAGCAGACTGCGCGCTACATTGAAAAGATCATGCTGCGTCTGACCATGGTGGGCGCTGTGTATATCACGCTGGTTTGCCTGTTGCCGGAATTCCTGGTGGTGAAGTGGAATGTTCCGTTCTACTTTGGCGGCACCTCCCTGCTGATTCTGGTGGTGGTGACCATGGACTTCATGTCGCAAGTGCAGTCGTATCTGATGACGCACCAGTATGAAAATTTGTTGAAGAAAGCCAATTTCAAGGCTGGTTAAAGAGAAGCAAGGAGAAGCAAATGAAAGTCCAAGCATCCGTGAAGAAAGTGTGCCGCAATTGCAAGATCGTGCGGCGCAAAGGTGTGATCCGCGTGATCTGCAGCAGTGATCAGCGCCACAAACAGCGCCAGGGCTGATTGAGTTAAATCACCGCTGGATGTTAGAATTCAAAACTTTTGAACGATAGGGTAGCTGCATGGCTCGTATTGCCGGTGTAAATATTTCCAACCATCAACACGCTGAAATCGCGCTGACCGCGATCTACGGCATTGGTCGCGCGCGCGCGCAGCAAATCTGCGTAGCTGCCGGCGTCAAGGTCTCGGCCAAAATCAAAGATATCAGCGATTCCGATATTGAAAAGCTGCGCGACGCAGTCGCCAAGTTCACGGTAGAGGGGGATTTGCGCCGTGAAGTGACCATGAACATCAAACGCCTGATGGACATGGGATGCTATCGCGGCCTGCGCCACCGTCGCGGCTTGCCTTGCCGCGGCCAGCGCACCCGCACCAATGCGCGCACCCGCAAAGGACCGCGCAAATCCATTGCCGGCGCGAAAAAGTAATCAAGTAGAGGACAGCAGAAATGGCAAAGACCAGCACCAAAGTGCACAAAAAAGTTAAGAAGAACGTTGCTGAAGGGATTGCGCACGTTCACGCTTCCTTCAACAACACCATCGTCACCATCACCGACCGCCAGGGCAACACTTTGGCCTGGTCGACCAGCGGTGCACAGGGCTTCAAGGGTTCACGCAAGAGTACGCCGTTCGCCGCGCAGATTGCCGCTGAAACAGTGGGTAAGTCAGCTGTCGAGTGCGGAGTCAAGAATCTGGAAGTGCGGATCAAGGGCCCCGGCCCGGGCCGCGAATCCGCAGTGCGCGCATTGAATGCCGCCGGTTTTAAAATCACCAGCATTTCGGATATCACGCCGGTGCCGCACAACGGCTGCCGTCCTCCGAAAAAGCGCCGTATTTAAGGAGTATGGATCTTGGCTAGAAATCTTGATGCAAAGTGCCGTCAGTGCCGCCGCGAAGGCGAGAAGCTGTTTTTGAAGGCGGAAAAATGTTTTACCGACAAGTGTGCGGTCGAACGCCGCGCCTATCCGCCGGGCCAGCACGGCCAGCGCCGCAACCAGCGTATCTCCGAGTACGGCGGCCAGCTGCGTGAAAAACAAAAATTGCGCCGTATCTATGGCGTGCTGGAAGGCCAATTCCGCCTCACCTATAAACGCGCAGACAAAGCGCGCGGGATTACCGGTGAAACCCTGCTGCAAATGCTCGAAGCGCGCCTTGATACGGTCGCCTACCGGATGGGCTTTGGCGGCTCGCGTGCCGAGGCGCGGCAGACAGTGCGTCACAACGGCATCCTGGTCAATGGCAAGCGGGTCAACATTCCCTCTTACCAGGTGAAGCCGGGGGACGTGGTTGAGGTGGTGGAAAAATCCAGAAGCCAACTGCGTCTCAAGTCCGCACTGGAAGCCGCTGAACAGCGCGGTTTCCCTGAATGGATCGAGATGGATTGCAAGGCATTCAAGGGTACGTTCAAGGCCTTGCCGCAACGTTCAGAATTGCCGGCCACGATCAATGAACACCTCGTTGTCGAGTTATATTCCAAGTAATCAACGCGGAGTCATTTATGTCTACCAATAACTTATTGAAGCCGCGCATCATTGATGTGCAGGCCCTTTCACCCACCAAAGCCAAAGTGGTGATGGAGCCGTTCGAACGCGGTTACGGCCACACGCTGGGTAATGCCCTGCGCCGCATCCTGCTCTCCTCGATGCCCGGCTATGCGGTGACCGAAGTCAAGATCGCTGGCGTGTTGCACGAATATTCCCCGATCGACGGTGTGCAGGAAGACGTGGTCGAGATTCTGCTAAACCTCAAGGGCCTGGTTCTTAAGTTGCACGGCAAACAGGAAGCCACCCTGCATCTGAAAAAGAGCGGTGCCGGTGTGGTCACTGCAACGGATATCGAGGTTGATTCTGATACCGAAGTGCTGAACCCGGCGCACGTGATTGCCCACCTGACCGCCGGCGGTAATCTGGACATGGAAATCAAGATTGAGCAGGGACGCGGTTACGTATCTGCCATCTCGCGCCAGCAACCTGGCGCCACCAAGCCGGTCGGCCATATTGCGCTTGATGCCTCGTTCAGTCCGATCCTGCGTGTCAGCTATGCCGTGGAAAGTGCCCGCGTTGAACAGCGTACCGATCTGGATAAGCTGATCATCGATATTGAAACCAACAGCGCGATCGATCCTGAAGAATCGATCCGTTATGCGGCGCGCATTCTGGTGGAGCAGTTCTCCGTGTTTGCCGCGCTGGAAGGCACACCGCCGCCGGTCGAGCAACCGCAAGCACCGCAGGTTGATCCTATGCTGCTGCGCCCGGTTGATGATCTGGAGTTGACCCCGCGTTCTTCCAATTGTCTGAAGGCGCAGAGCATCCATTACATCGGCGATCTCATCCAGTACACCGAAGCCGATCTGTTGCGCACCCCGAATCTGGGCCGCAAGTCGCTCAACGAGATCAAACAGGTCCTCGCCGAGCACGATCTGTCGCTGGGGATGAAGCTGGAAAACTGGGCGGCAGTGTCCGAGAATTAATCCCTGCCCGGCTGTGGCCGGGTCAGAAAGCAAAAGAGGAAAATCATGCGTCACCGTTTAGGACTTAGGAAACTCAACCGCACCAGCAGCCACCGTTTGGCGATGTTGCGCAACATGACCGTTTCGCTGCTGCGGCACGAAGTCATCAAGACCACCCTGCCCAAGGCCAAGGAACTGCGCCGCGTCGCCGAACCGATCCTGACCCTGGGCAAAAACCCCAGCCTGGCCAATCGCCGCCTGGCATTTGCCCGTCTGCGCGATCGCGAGATCGTGACCAAGCTGTTCGACGAACTCGGCCCGCGCTATGCAGCGCGCAATGGCGGTTATTCGCGCATCCTGAAGTTCGGTTTTCGCAAGGGCGACAATGCGCCGATGGCTTTGGTCGAGCTGATGGATCGTCCGACTGAAGCACAACCCGTCGAAGTGGCAGGCGAATAAGTTTCACGGAAAAAACGCAGCAAAGCACAAGGCCGGGTTATCCCGGCCTTGTTGTTTTTTCACCCCTCGCGGCACAACTTATTCGAGCAATTTCTTCAGATAAGGTCCGGTCACGCTGTCCTGGTTTGCCACGATTTGCCGCGGCGACCCCTGCGCCACGATGCGACCGCCGCCGTCGCCGCCCTCCGGTCCCAGGTCGATGACCCAATCCGCGGTCTTGATTACATCCAGATTGTGTTCGATCACTACCACCGTGTTGCCTTGGTCGCGCAGTTTGTGAATCACCTTGAGCAGCATGTCAATGTCGTGGAAATGCAGGCCGGTGGTGGGTTCGTCGAGGATGTACAGCGTGCGCCCGGTGTCGCGTTTGGAAAGCTCCAGCGACAGCTTTACGCGCTGCGCCTCGCCGCCGGAAAGCGTGGTGGCGCTCTGGCCCAGGGTGATGTAACCCAGGCCAACGTCGAGCAGCGTCTTCAGCTTGCGCGCAATGATGGGAACGGGTTTAAAGAACTCGTGTGCCTGTTCCACCGTCATGTTCAACACCTTGTGGATATTCGCACCTTTGTATTGCACCTCCAGTGTCTCGCGGTTGTAGCGCTGGCCGTGGCATACATCGCAGGGTACGTACACATCCGGCAAAAAATGCATCTCCACCTTGATAACGCCGTCGCCCTGGCAGGATTCGCAGCGCCCACCCTTCACATTAAAGGAGAAACGCCCCGGCCCGTAGCCGCGCTCGCGCGACATGGGCACACTGGAGAACAGGTCGCGGATCGGCGTGAACAGCCCGGTGTAGGTCGCCGGATTGGAGCGCGGCGTGCGCCCGATGGGGGATTGATCGACATTGATCACTTTGTCGAAAAATTCCAGGCCTTCAATTTTCGCATAAGGAGCAGGTTCGGCATTGCTGCCGTACAGATGCTGAGCGACCGCCTTGTACAAGGTATCGTTGATCAGCGTGGACTTGCCGGAGCCGGACACACCCGCGATGGACGTGAGCAAACCGACGGGCAGATCAAGGGTGACGTTCTTCAGATTATTGCCGCAGGCACCGCTGATCTTCAGGCGGCGTTCGGCATCGGGTTTGCGATATTGCGCAGGCAGCGCGATGCTGCGCCGGCCGGTCAGATAATCGCCGGTCAGCGATTGCGGGTTGGCGCACACTTCCTGCGGCGTGCCTTGTGCCACCACTGTACCGCCATGCTCGCCGGCACCCGGTCCCATATCCACCACGAAATCGGCGGAGCGTATGGCATCTTCGTCATGTTCCACCACGATCACGCTGTTGCCCATGTCGCGCAGGCGCTTCAGCGTATCCAGCAGGCGGTCGTTGTCGCGCTGGTGCAGGCCGATGGAGGGCTCGTCCAGCACGTACATCACGCCCGTCAGGCCGGAACCGATCTGCGATGCCAGACGGATACGCTGCGACTCGCCGCCGGAGAGTGTCTCGGCTGAACGTTCCAGCGACAGATAGTCCAGTCCGACGTTGTTGAGGAAGGTGAGGCGATTGGCGATTTCCTGCACGATCTTCTCGGCGATGGCCTGTTTGTTGCCGGGCAGCGTCACGTTCCGGAAGAAAGTTAGCGCCTGCTTCAGCGGCAAGGCATTCAATTCGTAGATCGTGCGGTCGGCCACGCGCACATGGCGCGCTTCCACGCGCAGGCGCGTGCCTTTGCATTCCGGGCACGAACACGAGTTCAGATATTTCGCCAG